>JAAZLU010000138.1 GCA_012799165.1 Clostridiales bacterium | reverse complement strand
TCATGTTTAAAAGATTGCCGGTGATGAAGCCGAGGTAGCTTCCCCCCGCGCCCAGCATCGGAACATATACCAGATATTCGGCGATGCAGCTTACCAGATATACTGTGCCTATCGCAAGAAAACCTCGCAGGCAGGCTTTAAAATCCGGCATGGCACCCAGGTAGAGGCCTATAACAAAGGGTGCGCTCAAGAGCAGAATTAAAGTTATTATGCACGAGATGCGCCCTATGCGGTGGGTATTTTTATTGTATTCGTCGAAGCTTTGCATTCTCTGTTCTTCGTTCATGTCCGCCTCCTATATTACTCTTGCCAAAAAGACAGCGGCGCTCATGGCAAAAATCATGCTCCCCGCTATCGAGAAGCTGTCGACCCACTCTGCGTTCCACTTTTCTTTTATAAATGTGAACACTCCCATAGCCAGCGCACCCGCGACCGCAACTGCGAGCGGCAGGGGGCTTCCGGCGAAGCTGAAGATACCTCCCTTGGAAATCCAGCTTCCTATGTAGCTTCCAATGTAGGCGGATACGAGGCCGATGAACATGGCCGTCATTGCGATATCTCCGAAATCCTTGAGATTCGGGCCCTTTTTGACGCTCTTATCTTTCTTTTTCGCAGCTTCCGAGCCGGCTCCGGCGAGCCTCCTCGTGTAGCTTTCGCAGTTGAATATACAGAAGACCATGCCCCAGATTATGCACACGCTCATAAGCAGGGCTATGTTGACAAAGGCCTGTGGGGTCATTTCCGAGCCGGAAAGCGAAGACAGGCCCGTGGCTTCCGCGGCGGCACCGGCCACCTGAGTTTCGTAATGAAGCGCACCGATTACAGATAAACGCAGCCATGGCCAGGGGATTCCCAGCGCTCCCGAAAGCGCGATTACGCCGAGCAGTATACCCACGCTCGGAATTACGGCGAATGTGGCGCTGGCGGTGATGACGCGGCGCATTCTTACGACATCCATGCCGATTGCCTTGCCCTGTCTGTACGCGCGCAGCGCGAAGATTACGCACAGGATTGCGACAAAGAGGACTATCGAGCCGCATATCAGATACATGACAGGGGTGTTCAATTTAGAGAGAATAGACATAAGCACCGTCCTTTCTTTCTTGGAATCTTGGTGAATACAGTTTAGCACAAATCAAGCAAATGTTGGTATTTGTATTGCGTCTCGTCTGCTGTTATAATTTTGCCTGCGAAGGGCGGTAAAAATTATGAATCTGCGTTAACTGCACAACAGTTTGATATCGAAGTTGCTTAAGGCGGGAATTGAGAGCGCCGGGCCGGAGACCAAAATCATGTTGGAGGAGGCCTTCGGGCATGATTTTACCTGGCTTTTCCTGCACAATCGGGAAGAGGTTGCAGCCGAGGCGATCGAGCGCCTCGGGGCAATGCTCGAACGCAGGAAGGCGGGCGAACCTCTACAATATATAATAGGTAAGGCTAACTTTATGGGCCTCGATATCGCCGTGGGCCCGGGCGTTTTAATTCCGAGACCCGAGACGGAGAGGCTCTGCGAGCTGACGGAGAGCGAGGTACTCGAGCTTTGTGGGGCACCGGAAAAATGCTTGCAAAGCGACCGCGGCGATACGGTAAAATTGCGCTTCCTCGACCTCTGCACCGGAAGCGGATGCATAGCCGCTTACCTCGCCGAGCGCTTTCCCGATAGTGATGTCTCAGCCTGCGACATCAGCTCTGCCGCTTTGGAGTTCGCAGGGCGCAACTGTCCGGAGCGGGTGAAGCTTTTTCAGGGCGACCTCTTTGAGGCAATTCCACCGGGCGAGGAGCCTTACGATATAATAATTTCCAATCCTCCCTATATTCCGAGCGGCAAGATCGCGAGTCTGGAACCGGAAGTCAAAGCATGGGAACCCTCTCTCGCTCTGGACGGCGGCGAAGACGGCATGGACACTGTCTCGCGTATAATTCGCGAAGCCCCCAAATTTCTGAGTCCCGGAGGTCTGCTCTTCATGGAGATAGACGAGAACTGCGGAGCTGCCGCGCTGAGGGCGGCTTCATTGTCCGGAGCCTACGAGGAATTCGAGATATATAAAGATTTGAACGCTCGGGACAGGTATCTGAGGGCGAAGAAAAAGCTTGATTTTTAGCCCGGAGAGCCTAAAAAATACTTGCGCGCAGCTGTGAGCCGTGCTAATATGATAGGGCTTGCAAAGCGAAGCGGCACTTTGGAGTGCCGATTTACATACAATTCGGATGAAAAGGAGGAGCAGAACATGAAAAAGGGTATCCATCCTGAATACAGGGAATGCACGGTGAGCTGTGCCTGCGGCAATAATTTTAAGACCATGTCCACAAGGGACGAAATTCGTCTGGACGTGTGCTCACAATGCCATCCTTTCTTCACGGGCCAGCAAAAATTTGTTAACAGAGGCGGCCGCGTCGAAAAGTTCAAGCAGAAGTACAATATCGAGTAAATCGAAGAAGAGCGGACCCGGCCGAAAGCGCCGGGTCCTTTACAATTAGTGTGGAGTTTCAATTATCGTGCTGCTTAATCAATAGGAAATTTAAATAAGCGGGGATTTTTATCGGCATGGAATTTCGAATTCCGGACAGTTTGGATGAAGTTTAAAGTTATTAAGGGAGGCAAGGATATATCCTCCTCCGATAAGTATATACTCGCCAAAGGCGAAATAACGGACACCCGCCTGATGGGTGTCCTCGGCATGCACCTGCATTGGACCATTCCCGAGGAAGGAGACTACAGGGATCTTCATCAATTTTTCTATTACGATATAGAGGAGCTCGGCCTCGAAGAGCTCGATATATATAACGGCAACGATGTCCTTACGATTAATATGGCACAGCAGAGTCGCTTCGGGGGTCTGGGTGCCGAGATGAAGCTTCTGTCCGAGCGGGAGGCGCGCTGGGCGGTGTGCCGCATGATATCCGAGACCAGGCGCATGGGTCACGGTCTGCCTCCGGAGGCGGAGAGCCTCTCCTTCATCACTGAGCATCCCATCATACTCAGCGACGAGGAGCGCAGGAGGCTCATGCTAAAGTGCAGTGTGCCCGTGGAGACGGATTTCGGAGTGGTCAATTATTACCTGATGAGACTTTTCGGTAAGGACCGCGAGGGGGCGCAGCTTCTGATTCATCCAGAAGCCGACCCGGCGGACTTTGGAGACATAGAGCCCGAGAAGCATTGCACTTTTCTAAGAAACAGTATAAAGTCCTGCGAGGGTTCCGAGAGCGTAGAGGAGTGGCGGAGCTACATCAGCGAGTCGCTCGTTATCGTGGATTCGGAGAACTCCAATCGCATAATAATCAGCGAAGTGAGGGTCAGAGACGGCAAGGTCGTGGCTTCCGCAAAGCTCAGCGATTTTCGCATCTCAGAGGCGGAGGCCTCGATGAAGCTTTCCAAGGACGAATATGTAAATGTCTACGAAATAAAGCAGGATCTCGATCTGTTCGACGCGGAATTTGCGTTCTATTCGCTCGGGATGATGAAGACCCGCCACGATAACGGTATTATGCATATGGAGTTCCGCAAGGACAATTCTCATGTGGAGAGGGAAATCTTCGAGCTGAGCGAGGATCTGAGGGCGCTATACTTCGTTACGGACTACGGGCAGCTCATAGTCGCCGGGAACGACAGGCCGGCCATAGACGATGCCGAACTGCGAATAAAATCCGATAAAATTTCAAAACTGATATATCCTACGGGTAGGTATCGCTTTACCAATCCGGTGCTCTTCGAATTCGCCCAGAGCGGCTACGAGGATTTCGAAGATTTTCTTAAATCTCTTGAGTAGGAGGACAATATGGATCCGAGAATTTTAAAACTTTCAAAATTGCTTGTAAACTATTCGACGCGCATTCAGCCCGGAGAGAAGGTGCTTATAGAGAGCAGGGGCTCGGCTCCGCTCGGGCTCGTCAAGGCGATAGTCTCAGATGTCTATGAGGCGGGCGGACTTCCCTATGTGAACATCACCGATAATTCCGTAAGGCGCCGCTTGCTGCTGGGGGCCTGCGAGGAGCAGATGCAGTTACAGGCGGATGCGGAGCTCGCGTTCATGAAGAAGATGCAGGCATACATCGCAGTGAGCGGCCCGGATAATTCATCAGAACTTTCCGATGTTCCTGCGGAGAAGATGAGTCTATACAGTCGCATTTCGGGTCCAGTTCTGGATTATCGCGTGGAGAACACAAAGTGGGTTGTTTTGCGCTATCCCAATCCTTCCATGGCCCAGCTGGCATCCATGAGCACCGAGGCCTTCGAGGACTTCTACTACGATGTCTGCACTATGGACTATGCAAAGATGGACAGGGCGATGGATGCCCTCAAGGCGAGGATGGATGCTGCGAAGGAGGTTCACATTACGGGGCCGGGGACGGATATCAGCTTTTCGCTCGAGGGCATGAGTGCGATAAAATGTGCGGGAGAGATGAACATTCCGGATGGTGAAGTTTACAGCGCGCCGGTTCGTAATTCCGTCAACGGTGTTATCTCCTACAATACGCCTTCGCTGCAGCAGGGCTTTACATACGAGAACGTACGCTTCGAAGTTGAAGACGGCAAGATTGTTAAAGCGAGCGCGAACGACAGCGAGCGCATCAACAAGCTTCTCGACACCGACGAAGGCGCTCGCTACTTCGGAGAGTTTGCGATAGGAGTTAACCCATACATATTAAATCCCATGAAGGATACCCTCTTCGACGAGAAGATCTGCGGTTCCTTCCATTTTACTCCCGGAAGGGCTTACGAAGATTGCGACAACGGTAACAAGAGCGCCGTACATTGGGACTTGGTGATGATACAGCGTGCGGACTGGGGCGGCGGAGAGATCTACTTCGACGGAGAGCTTATCCGCAAGGACGGACTCTTCGTTCCCGAGGATTTGCACTGCTTAAATCCGGAGCAGCTGAAAGGCTGATGCCTTGACAGCCCGCTTCGGCGGTGTTAGAGTAATTATATCAACAGAATAGAGCTCATCGAGAGTGGCAGAGGGAATAGGCCCTGCGAAGCCCGGCAACCTTCTTTAAGAAAAGGTGCTAAATCCTACAGGTAATACCTGAAAGATGAGGTTGAATAGAAACGAAACCTCTTCTTTGAAATGAAGAGGTTTTTAAATGAGCTCTTGCAGCGGCGGGCACGATGCCCGCAGGATAGGAGGAATATAATGAGAAAATTGATTACATCCGAATCGGTGACGGAGGGACATCCCGACAAG
>JAAZLU010000137.1 GCA_012799165.1 Clostridiales bacterium | reverse complement strand
TTGCGACGAGGGCCTGACTTCGGGGAGCATACTCTCGGGAATCTCTAGAATCTCGAGAAGTTCCCGGTCCCAACAAAGCGTATGGATATTGAAAATCATCGTGCGCGAAGCGTTTGAATAATCCGTAATATGAAGCCTCCCGCCCGTCAGTTTCCATATTAGCCAGGAATCCACTGTGCCGAAAAGCAAGTCCCCCGCCTCGGCCCTCTTTCTCGCACCGGGTACATTGTCCAATATCCAGCGAATCTTGGTGGCAGAGAAATAGGCATCGACCTTCAATCCGGTCTTTTCGCTGATAATCTCGCCGTACTTCCCATTGAGCTCCTCGCAGTAAGCCGCGGTGCGCCTGCACTGCCATACAATGGCGTTGCAGACGGGAATCCCCGTGTTTTTATCCCATACAACAGTGGTTTCGCGCTGATTGGTTATTCCTATCGCCGCAATATCTTCCGCGCGGACTGCGGCCTTGCGCAGAGCTTCCTGCGCCACAGCCAGTTGAGTCTCCCAGATCTCTACGGCATCGTGCTCCACCCAGCCCGGCTGCGGGTATATCTGGGTAAATTCCCTGATCGCCGAAGCTATGATATTGCCCGCCCTGTCGAAAATTATGCAGCGGTTTCCGGTGGTTCCGGCATCCAGCGCCATCACATACTCATTCATTGATCAACCTCTCCATAAGCAAGTAATTCTCATCTACACCGTCGGGCGAAAGTCTCCAACCCCGCTCCGTGCGCTCCAAGAGCCCATCGCTTTCCAGCTCGCGACTCACCCTGCCGAAATCCTCTTCATAGGATGAGCCGAAAATCATCTCATAATCCCCCTCGTCGAAGCCGTCCATCAAGCGCAACTCCGTAAACACGAAATCTGTTTTTAAATCTCGGATTTCGGATTCCTCAAACTCTATGCTGTCCGCCCCGCAGGCCAAATATTCCTCAAAATTGCTCGTCGAAAAGCTGCGCCTTCCTCCCACAAAGCTGTGAGCCGCCATGCCCAGCCCCAGATAATCCTGCATAGTCCAGTACTTAAGATTGTGCCTGCATTCAAACCCGGGTTTTGCGGCATTGGATATCTCGTAATGATGATATCCCGCCGCCTTGAGCATCTCGACTGCCCTGCGATACATGGCTCTTGTGGAAGCGTGGCTCGGAAGGCTCAACTTGCCGTCCTTAAAATCTCTATAAAAAGGCGTCCCCATTTCGAGTTGCAGACTGTAAAAGGATATGTGAGGAACTTGCATCTCTATCAGTTCCTCGAGCGTATCTTCGAAGCACTTCGAGCTCATATCAGGAACTCCGAGCATTATATCCGTGCTGTAATTTATTCCGCTCCCCCGAGCGGCGCGAAGAGCATGCCTTGCAGTATCCGCGCTGTGGATGCGTCCGAGCCTTTTAAGCACATCGTCATCTAGGCTCTGCACCCCTATGCTTAGGCGGTTCACGCCCGCCTCGATGTATCCTGAGAGCTTTTCCGCGCCGAAGCTGCCGGGATTTGCCTCCATGCTTATCTCCATATTTCCCGGCTCCTCGCAGTCGAAACTCTCTCGGATTCGGGAAATTATGTGATCTATCTGCGCAGGCTCAAGGAGCGAAGGCGTTCCGCCCCCGATAAAGATTGTATCCACCCTGTGGCTCTCGCGAAACTCCCCGGCTCTTTCGTCTATCTCGCGGCAGAGCGCATCGATATAAGCATCGCGGGCGGCTTCATCGCAGCCTGCGAAGGAGACGAAGTCGCAGTAATTGCACTTCCTCTCGCAAAAAGGTATGTGAATGTAGAGACCCAGCGGCCTACTTGTCGTCATCGTATCTGAGAACAGCTGTGAAGGCCTCCTGCGGCACCTCGACGGAGCCGAACTGCCTCATGCGCTTCTTGCCTTCCTTCTGCTTTTCGAGCAGCTTCTTCTTGCGGGAGATATCGCCCCCGTAGCACTTGGCGAGGACATCCTTGCGGTAGGCCTTTACGGTTTCGCGGGCTATAATCTTCTGTCCGATGGCAGCCTGTACCGGCACCTCGAATTGGTGCATAGGGATGACTTCCTTGAGCTTCTTGCAGACGAAGCGCGCCCTGCTGTAGGCCTTGCTCTCGTGGACTATCATCGAAAACGCATCGACGATCTCCCTGTTGAGAAGTATATCCAGCTTTACAAGATGGCT
>JAAZLU010000136.1 GCA_012799165.1 Clostridiales bacterium | reverse complement strand
TTCCTCATATAGTCCCAGCTCTTTGAAAGTTCGGGAGAAACCCCCTTTATCCCGGGCTCCAATTGGTTAAGAATTTTTTCTCCATCCGCGGGAGCGATTCTGGGCTCCTGAAGGCTCGCCCATTTATAGTAGAACTCGTTCACAAGAGGTACGAATTCATCCTTCACCACCTGCCTCAGCTCCGCTATATCCTCAGGATCGAAATCGCGGTAATACATCTCGTAAGCATAGTCCGAGTAGTTGTCGTAACCGTCTATCTTAGCCATTCTGTCGCGAATTTGTACCAATTCAAGAAATATCGGCGCCGTGGCATCGTGCTCCGCCTGAACTATTTCGTCGTACGATCCCCCTGCTTCCTGAGCCTTCGAGATCTCAGCATGGTAATCCTGGGTCAGCTGAGTTTCTCTCTTGATGAGCTCCTTCATCTCCTCGCTCAGTTCCTCATATTCTTCGATATATTCCCGGTTGGCTTCGCTCACCTCGTCCGCTATAACATGGCTCATGGCGCCCTGCAGAATAGATTTTATTGCCAACAAGGACTTGTCACCCAATTCAACAGCCAGTTCGCTGAGCCGACGTTCCTCGGCGGCTGCCTCCTCATCTTGGACATCGGCATAATATTGAATGCTTATTAAAGCACTCTGGGTGCGAAGTCTGTTGTACTCACTTAGAAGCTCCTTGTATGCTCGCCTGAGCTCCTCCTCATCTCCCCCTAATTTATTGTTCTTCTCTATCCTATCTAAGGCGTTGTTCATAGCGGCGGGATCAAAGCCACTGTAGACAAGATCGCTGCTCTCGAGCTCCCTATGTTCCTTTTCATCATAATATGAGCTGTAAGTGCAGGCCGCAAAGCTCGGCGAGAGCGAACTCAGCGAAACTATGAGCGCTGTGAGCAGCGCAAGTATTTTTCCTATATTCTTCTTCATGATTTCCCTCAGTTAAATTGTTTCTTCCAAGACTCTTAAATCTTCCTCGTTTGTCGCCCAGCTTGCCACGAAGCGAATGGCTTTGCGGCCGTCATCGAGAGCAGCCCAGTTGCTGAAGGCGACCTTCTTTCCTATTCTTTCCGCCTGTTCGTCCGTCACTATAAAGAACTGCTGGTTCGTAGGTGAATCGATATACATTTCGTAACCCTTGCTAAGGAATATCTCCCTCATTTTGTAGGCCATCTCCATGGCGTGGCGACTAATCTTCATGTAGAGATTATCCGTAAACAGGGTATCGAACTGAATCCCCAGCAATCTCCCCTTCGCGAGCAGTCCGCCGTGTTTCTTGATTATATTTTTGAAATACACCGGAGTGTTACCCTTAGTGAACACCACCGCTTCTCCGAACAGAGCACCCACTTTGGTGCCTCCGATATAGAACACATCGCAGAGTTCGGCTAATTCCGGGAGAGTTACATCGGCGGCATCGCTGGCAAGGCCGTATCCGAGCCTCGCGCCGTCGACGAAAAGAGTCAGCGAATACTTATCGCAAAGATCGCGCAACTCCTTAAGTTCCGCCTTCGAATAGAGCGTTCCGAACTCCGTAGGCCATGAAATATACACCATGCCGGGGATAACCTGATGCTCATGCCAGGGATCCGCGAAAAATCCCTCGAGATATTTCTCCACCTCGACGGCCTTGAGCTTTCCATCGTGCTCGGGAAATTCGATAACCTTATGTCCCGTATATTCTATTGCGCCGGATTCGTCTAGACTTATATGTCCGCTGTTGGCGGCTATAACCCCCTCATGAAGCTTTAACATACCCGCAATTACGGTCATATTGGTCTGAGTTCCGCCGACTAAAAACCAGACATCAGCATCCGGATTTCCTACTGCCTTTCTTATCTTCGCACGGGCAGCTTCACAGTAGGGATCGCCTCCGTAACCTGTGGTCTTATCGAAATTGGTCTCCTCGAGTCTCTTCAAAATCTCGGGACATGCTCCGACATTATAATCGTTTTCAAAAGAAATCATATTTTACATCCTCCTAAAATGAAATTATACCACGACGGAAGCTCAAAATACAGCCGCGGAATCTCCTGTCTTATTCTATTTGAAAGCCCGCAAATCCTCTCTTTTATCTTGCTAAAGATTAGTGTAATATTAAATTAGATTTTTAAAATTATCTTTTTTAGAAGATAACGATTTGAGCTTTTAAATTCAAGGAGGAACAAAAATGGGTCTTTTTGACAGAAAAATCTGCAATATCTGCGGATCGAAGATAGGACTCTTCGGCAACCGCAAGTTACAGGACGGGAATTTGTGTAAGAACTGCGCCTCAAAACTCTCGCCGTGGTTTTCGGACAGGCGCAGCAGCACTGTCGATGAAATCAGAGCTCAGCTCGAATACAGAGAAAAGAATCAACAGCTGGTAAATGCCTTCAACATCACCCGCATTATGGGCGGCGAGGAAGGCCGAGTTCTGTTGGATGAGGGCGCGGGCATGTTCATGGTAAGCACGGGCAGTAGCGCAAAGGCGGGCAACCCCGATGTCCTCAAGTTCTCCCAGATAACCGGCTGCGAAGTAGTAATCGAAGAGGAAGAAGACGAGATAATGCGCGAAGTAAAGGACAGCGAAGGCAAAACTACGCAAGAAAGCTACAATCCGCCAAGATTTAACTACAGCTACGACTTCGATGTAATCATCTATGTCAATACACCCTACTTCAACGAAATGAAGTTCCAAATCAATAGCGATACAGTTGAAATTGAAGGCACAAAAGAAGGCGGAAGCACCCCGATTAAACTAGACTCAATTTCCACCAAGAAAGATCTCGTGGACACAATTTTGAAAGCCGCGGCAGATACAAAAAAGCGCAATGCAGAGTATCTTAAATACGAGACAATGGCAAATGAGATAAAGGACACCCTTCTGGAACTGCGCGACAAGAGCCTCGCGGAAGAGGAGATTTTAAATGAATCAAATTAGAGAAGTTATTGATTATTTAAATACTTGTCCTATGTTTTTCCTTGCAACCGTTGACGGAGATCAACCCAGGGTCCGCCCTTTCGGAGCGACGGATATTTTCGAGGGCAAGCTCTATATCCAGACCGGCAATATAAAGCCTGTATTTAAGCAGATGAAAGCCAACCCTAAAATAGAAATTTCCGCCGGCAGAGGCGACGGTACCTGGATTAGGATAGAAGCGGAAGCCGTTCAGGACGACAGAATGGAAGCTAGAGAGCACATGCTCGATGCAAATCCAAGCTTGAAGAGGGTGTACGCCGCAGACGACGGGAATTGCGAAGTTTTATACCTGAAAAATGCCAAGGCTGTCATATATTCCTTTACCGCAGATCCGATAATATATAATTTTTAACCCAAGCAGCAAATAAGCTTTCAGTGTATGATTAAAGCAGAGAACAACCGTCTCTGCTTTTTTTAAAGCAGCATCGGCAAGATTTTATTTTCATATGCAACGAGCGACGTTTTTTTGCGTGTATATATACGAGAGGCCTTTCAATTGAAGCAAAAAGGAGAAAGATATGGATGACGACAAAATCGTGGAACTATATTGGGAACGTTCCGAAGATGCCATCGTTCAGACATCAAAAAAGTATTCGCGCTATTGCCACTATATTTCTTTCAATATCCTGCACAACAATGAGGATGCGGAAGAGTGTGTCAACGATACATATCTGCGGGCATGGAACGCTATGCCGCCGCGGCGTCCCGACTGCTTGTCGACATTCCTGGGCAGGATAACCCGCAATCTATCAATTGATAAATACAGAAAATATTCTGCTGAAAAACGTGGTTTTGGAGAAACTGCCCTCGTTTTGGAGGAACTGGCTGAATGTGTGCCGTCGTCCCAAAGTGTCGATCAGGCAATCGACGAAATTGTTTTGGTGGAAGAGATTAACCGCTTCCTCGCTTTGCTCTCGAAGACGGATCGCTTGCTGTTCATGCGTCGGTATTGGTATTCAAGCCCCATAAAGGAAATTGCCGAGGCATACGGGATGAGCGAGAGCAAGGTCAAATCCACCCTGTTCAGAACGCGCAACAAATTGAAGCTGCACCTTGAGAAAGAAGGTATTACGATATGAAAAATGAATTAATTTTTAAAGCCATCGGCGAAGTCGATGATAGATATATACTGGAAGCCGCACCCGCTGTAACAAGAAAAACCCAAAAACAGACATGGGTAAAATGGATTGCGATTGCCGCTTGCCTTGCGCTCTTTGTGTATGCGGGTTCCAAATTGCTGCCGTCAAGAGATATTGTGCAGCCGGATATTCCTCCCATTGGCGATATAACTAAAGCGGACAATCCTCCGGAAGAAGTTGCAATGCATCCGAGCGGTCTGCCCATGCTGACAATCGCAGCGGACTCGGGGGGCTACGGCTTTGAAGGCTTCAGCGCATACGATATATCCCAGCTCGAAAACGATAACCCTTGGACAGTGGACAGTCAATTGGAAAGCTTGCCCGTCTTCCGCAATACCACGCAGTCAGACTCCGCCGGCATCCCTATCCACGGACTCAGTGCCGACGAGATGCTCGCCAGAGCAAAAGATGCGGCCGATACGCTGGGCCTTGTCATCGATAAGAGCTACGTCACGGAAGAGACAGCTTACATAAATCCGAACGAGCAAATCACCGTTCCGGGAGCAGCAATTGTCGAATGCGGGGATATTGAAATTTTTGTCTGGCCCGACGGATGGCTGAGAATTATGATGAAAGAATCGTTAAGCCTGCCCGAACAATATAAATTCAACGATGATCTTAGCGATGAGCAGGCAACTGAGACTCTGGAGTATCTAATTGCCGAGTACGCCGGCATCGTCGATATGAAGTCACCAGCGCTCGCTATATCTGCGCGATATGGCAGAGACGGTGGCCGCAGTTTAACTTATAAAGTCTATGAAGGTAGCGGAGACCTTACGGAGAAAATCTTAGGATACAATTTTAATTACACAATATTTTGTCCGGATTTTGATGATAATCTGCACATTATACATCGTTATAACTATGACCTTTCCGAAAAAGTTGGAGATTATCCTATTATCTCCGCGCAGCAGGCAAAGGAATTGCTGTTGAACGGGAATTATATTACCAGCGTGCCGTATGAAATTCCCGGACCGGAATATGTCAAAAAAATCGAACTTGTTTATCGCGTAACATCTTTTGAGGAAGTATATATGCCTTACTACCTTTTCTATATTGAGCTACCTGAGACGGAACTTGAAAACGGTATTAAATCTTACGGCTTCTATTATGTGCCGGCGATTCATAGCGATTACATATCAAATATGCCCGTGTGGGATGGTAGCTTTCAATAAATTGAATGGCTTATAGGCCTGAAAACACAATAAAGCAAAACCCCTTGAGAATGCTAGAGTTACAGCACTTTCAAGGGGTTTTAGCTTTGGTGCGCCAGAGAGGACTCGAACCTCCAACCTACTGATTCGTAGTCAGGTACTCTATCCATTGAGCTACTGGCGCATTTAAACGCAAGGCTGATTATAGCGCAAAATCTGCGCCTTGTAAAGGGCAAGCTAGGCTATTCTTCCGCAATCTCCTCCAGAGTAAACAACCAGCTACAATGACAATCCGTCTCGGTAATATCCGGATAACAACTTATACATTCGCAGCTTATTCGATCATCTATCGCCTTAGCAAAGAGACCGTATTCGGGAATCCCGACCCGCTTGCAGGGATGAAATTCCATGCCCTTGCGCTCCCTGGCGCTCTGCACCCTGCATTCCAGCATTCTATATTTTAAAGTATTCCCCTCGCGTATATACTCATCTTTGTTAAGATTGCCATAAAAACGCAACTTCAGCGCCTTTTCGAGCCCGTCAAGACCGCCCTGCTCGGGAAGCCCGAGGAATTTCTTTATGCGTCTGGCCTCAATTACAGTAAATTGCTCCCACATTTCGATATCGCATTCCATAGCGAGATCCATTCCCCAACGCTTTTCCACCGCCTGAAACCATAAACCGTCCAGAGCGAGCCAATTTTTTGAATAATCATTGAGTAAGGCAATCAGCTGCTCTCTGCTAAGTTCCTCATAAATATCACTCATCCCGAAACCTCCCGTAATAAAACATATATTGCTGAATGATCCCCCCGAAACCCTCGTAAAGTTGAAGCGGGAAATTCCCACCGTATTCCTGATCTATTATCCTGGCTATCCAGACATCCACCGGAAAAGCCGCTATCCTATAATAGCCGAAAAGACTGACGCAGTTGGCAACCTTCGGGCCGACACCCGGAAATTTCAAAAGTTCATCGAAGAGCTCTTCATCGGAAAGCTCCCGGCACAGCTCAAGGTCCACGACAGCTTCCGCTACCATTCGGGCGCTCTTCATTATGTAAGGCACCCTGTAACCCAGAGAGCAGGCCCTGAGAGCCTCTTCGCTTGCGCTACAGAGCTGTTCGGGGCTCGGAAAGGCCCTGACATCTTCGCCCTCTATTTCGGAGCCACAGAGCCTGCAGAGGGCCTCCACGGCGCTTCTGATGGCGGGGATATTCTTCCGCTGAGATATAATAAAAGTAATCAACATCTCCCAGGGGTCCTGACGCAATATCCTTATACCCTCCCCCGCTTGAGCCGCCTTTGTAAGAAATTCATCCTGCTTTGGAATCGCCGCTCTGTAGAGCGAATAATCGGTCTCCATGTCGAAATAATCGCTCCAAAAGCCTTCGGGGATGTGCGGGGCGGATTCATCGATGCGGAGAACCCTACCCGAAGCAACCGTGCGCCAAATTCCCGGACTTTCTTCTACAATCCTGAAAGCCTGGCCGCTGTCCGCAATCTTTTTGATGTCAAACTCTTTTACATGTATATTCATGTTATCCATTTTACCATCTTGAGAAAAAGCTCTCAAGAATATAGAATAGATATATTACAAATTACTTCAATTCGGATCCGTCCGCCGCAAAGCGTTGCATTAGCAGCTCGGCGAATAAGCGCAGCGGAATCTCCGCCGCATACGAGCTTCCGAGGAAAGGCAAAAAATGAGTAAGGTAATAGTCCCTAAAAACTACAAAGCCGTGCTGACTCCCTACGATACGCAGAGGGCAATCATGCTCATCCACGGCATATTCGAAAAGAACCTGTGCAGCGAGCTGGATCTCAGCAGAGTTTCAGCACCCCTGCTCCTTCGCACTGCCTCCGGTCTAAACGATAACCTCACCGGCAAGGAACGCCCGGTGAGCTTCGATATACGCGAGACGGGAGAAGAATGTCAGATAGTCCAATCTCTGGCCAAGTGGAAGCGTCACGCGCTCAAATACTATGAATTCCGCGTCGGCAAAGGCCTCTATACCGACATGAACGCCATCCGCAGAGACGAGGAACTCGACAACCTCCACTCCGTCTACGTGGATCAATGGGACTGGGAAAAAGTCATCCGTGAATCCGACCGCAACATAGATTACCTCAAGAAGATTGTCCAAAAGATTGTCAATGCAATCTGCGACACGGAAGATATACTCAGGGAAATCTATCCGCAGCTTCATGTACTCAAGCTGCGGCAGAGAAAGGTCAAGTTCATATATTCTCAGGAACTCGAGGATATGTATCCGAATCTGAGCCCCAAGGAAAGAGAGGATGCCATAACGGCTCAACACGACACAGTCTGCCTGATGCAGATAGGCGGAGCCCTCAAAAGCGGCAAACCTCACGACGGAAGAGCGCCGGACTACGACGACTGGGAACTCAACTGCGATATACTCTTCCGCAACAATGTCCTGGGAAATACGATTGAAATTTCGAGCATGGGTATAAGGGTCTCTCCCGAGAGCCTCGACAGGCAACTTCGGATTTCCGGCTGCGACGACCGCAGAAAGTATCCCTTCCATCAGGCACTGCTCGCCGGGGAACTTCCTCACTGCATCGGAGGCGGTATCGGCCAGAGCAGGCTCTGCATGCTGATGCTCGGCTGCGCGCACATCGGGGAGGTTCAAACTTCGGTCTGGGACGAGGATACGCTGCGCATCTGCAATGAGGCGGGAATATTCCTACTATAGCCCGCTTTTAAGTGCAATCCATGCGGGTTCAATCGAAAATATAATTTGAGCATATTGCTCAACTCAAGGTATAGTCTATATATGAAAAATTTATCACTGCCCTACAGGGAGGAAGGAAAAGGTTACAACCGACTGGTTCTAAGAACCGTAGGTATCATATTCACAATTTTAGGATTGCTTCCCGGCTCAATCGCCCCGGATCATCGCTGGTTGCTCGGGTTTCAGTGGGCAGCATTCGCAATATTTGCATATATGCTCGCCGAAGGACTCGAAAAAGCAAACTTCAGAGGCCTATATTTCGGACGGCTGGCCTTCTTTGCGGCAATCACCGAAGCTCCATACAACCTCTTCGTCGGCGGCACAATTAACAACCCCTTCTACCAGAGCGTAATGTTCACGCTTTTGATAGGATATGTCATGATACTTGGCGTGGACTTCATTAAAAAGCAATTCAATAACATGATTATCACTTTCGCAGCAATGGTCGCGTTCACTCTTCTTGGAGATTATCTCATCACCGAACTGCGCTGCCAGTTCGCTAACTACGGCATGTACATTATTATGATTTTCTATGTATTCCGTCATGTCCGCTACGGCAGAATATTCGCGACGATATCCATAATCTACATCGCGTTTTATGTTTCCACCATCAGTCTCACCACAATTAAAATCAGCGGAATACAACACATCATAAGCCCGCAGAGCTTCGCGCTGGTCGGCATGCTCTTTACCCGCTTCTACAGCGGCGAGCGCGGCCCCAACAACCTTGGGATTCGCTATGCAAGTTATCTGTTCTATCCGGTCGCCCTGCTGTTGCTTTACTTCATGAAAAAACTGGGCGTAAGCATATGAGCCCCCGCACAGCCTTAAATCACCAGAGCATAATAAATCCGCTTTACAAAGCAAAAAAAGCGTGGTAAGATAGCGATTGTTGACACGCGGTATTGGCGGAATTGGCAGACGCGTACGGTTGAGGGCCGTATGGGTAAAACCGTGGTGGTTCAAGTCCACTATACCGCACCAAAAGCAAAGACCCTGCAGACGCAGGGTCTTTGCTTTTGCAATATTCATCTTGCAATTTACATCGCGGTTCTATTAAAATCCATCCTTTCCGAAAAGCAGAGGCGCGGATCTGTAGAGCAGCCCCACGGCCGCGACATTTATTACCGTCTCCGGAAGCATAAATCCGCCGTTATAACTTAAAGAGTATATGACGGCGCTAATACCATCCTGAGTTATCGAACCCCAAACCACGAAGCCGCTCACAAAGTGGCAGAAGAACCGCAAAAGGCCTACCATAAAAGCCGCAACCATGTGCGAGCTCGCCTTTCCTTTTCCTAGCAGCCTCGCGAAAATATCGGCGATGCCTATTTGAGAAAACGGAACTAAATAGTCCAGCAAGACCTGCAACACCATAGCGAGTGCCGTTCCTGCAGGAGTCGGATAGACACCCCCCAAAAGCATCTGGAAAATCGCATTTATAAATCCGCACCCCAGCCCCCACAGCGGGCCGTGCCTAAAAGAAATAATCATAAAAGGGACCATGGAAGCCGCCGTTACGCTCCCCCCCTGCGGGAGTTCGTAAATCTTAACTTGCGCAAGTATCGTTCCAAGCGCTATCAACAGCGCACACTCTGTGAGTATCTTCGTTCTGTTCGTGTTTTCCATAGCAATTCCTCCAACAAAAATACCGCACCCCATAAGCCGGGGTGCGGCAAAATACTCAAACATCGTCCTCCCTACGCCGGCATTACCCGGATCAGGTTTAGGAGTATAATCTCAGCCGCCTTTTGGCAGCACCCCCGTCCATATTTATCTATGTGCGCATTATAGCATTTATTCTTCGGATATGTAACCCTTTTCGATGAGAAGTTTGCGAGCGAGCTCGACCCTGGCCTCCGCAACCAAAACGACCGGGCCCGTGCATCCCATACCGGACTCCGCATAGACATCTTCGGCCCACAAAGACTGAACCGCATCCTCAATGTCCATTACTTCTATGCCGGGAATCTCCGCTGTACAGGTTTCCTTCGGCGGAGCAGTCACTTTCGGAGCATCGCTTACGAAAGCGTTCTTGCCTTCCGAACGAATCTCCGCAAGGATATCGTCGTATCCCGCGGCGTCCGCTTTGCGGAACTCCTCATGAGAGAGCTTAATCCAGTCCGAATCGACGAGCCTGGAAGCGTACTCCACGGCATTAGCGATTACCGGAGCGCCGGAAGCTCTAGATATAATCAGCACGAGCTTTCCATAGCCCTCCCCTATTCCGGGGCCATAACCGAAACCGGTCGCTTCGAAATCGCCGCCCGTATTGAAGGACGAAAAGAGCTTCATCAAGAGGTTACCCGTCAGGGGGTCGCAAACCATAACATCCGCCGTTCCGCGAATTACGTCATTTCCTCTCATCACGACTCCGCCATCCGCCCTGCAGCTCTCTGCAAAGTTAATCTTATAGCCGTTCGCCTTGAGTTTCTTGAGGGCGCGCTCGCATCTTCTGGCATCGTCGAGGTTGATGATACCAACCGAAGGATCCGCTATTCCGCAGCACTTTGCGGCGATTATTCCATAAATAGCGTTCTTTACAAGGCCCTCCGCTCTGTCTGTGGAGCTGGTTCCCGTCGTGCAGGCGATGAACATCTCTTTACCAAATGCGGGTGTAAAGACCTTGCCCACCGTGCTTACGCCTATCGGGAAGGGATAGTGAGATGCCACCGCGCCGTCTATCTCGCCGCTCTTGAGCATCCTCTCCATCTCGGCATGGCAGTCATCTCCGTCTATGATTACAGCTTTGCAGCCCTTCGCAGCTGCATATTCGACTGCAAGCTCCAAATTCTTTTTGTCGAGCTCATAACCCGCTGCAGCGATTCCTATTAAGGGAATCTTCTTGCGCTCCGCGGTTCCTACTTCCTCCTCGTCCTTCTTGGTATTTGCCTGAACCAGGAAAGAAATTCCGTCGAAGAGATTGGTCATGCGACCCAAGAAGAGAGAACCCTTTCCGATGATCATGGCGTTCTTAGTAGCACCGCTCATTATGCTATCGCATGCATAACCTAGATAAGGAACGCCCGAAGGTATATGGCCCTGAGTCGGCGCAAATCCGACAAGACCGTGATTCTTTACAAAATCGGCCAGCTCGGTCCTCTGAATCTGTCCGAGCCTCACTCCCAAGGCGCCTATCATCTTATAGTTGGCTTCGGGTACATTGCCCGCGCCCGCGGGCTTGGTT
>JAAZLU010000135.1 GCA_012799165.1 Clostridiales bacterium | reverse complement strand
GCATCAACGAGGCAGCCGTAGAGGCTCTCGGAATGGAGATACCCAAGGACATAATGGATAAAGCTGAGAAATTTTAGGATCGGAGTTTTTGATGATTACTGCAGCTACAATACAAAGCGCGATAGCTCAGGGACTGTTGTGGGCGGTGCTCACACTGGGGGTTTACTTGACATACAGAGTTCTGGGGTTTTCGGACCTCGGCTGCGAGGGAAGCTTTCCGCTGGGAGCGGCGGTGTCCGTCGTGTTGATGAACGGCGGCGTACATCCCCTCCTCGCGGCTGCAGCCGCGATGCTCTGCGGCGCGATTGCAGGGGCGATAACGGGGGTTTTGCACACGGTCTTTAAGATTCCCGATATACTAGCGGGCATATTGACGATGATTTCCTTATATTCCATCAATATCAGGATTATGAGCGGCAAAGCTACGGTCACGATCGCATCCGATACGCTCAAGAGCATTGTGGGCGGTCTCTTCCCTCAGAATACGAGCTCGTACATCGTGTCGATAGTTACGGGTGCAATATTCTGCCTGATCATCGTGGGAGTGCTCTATTATTACTTCGGCACGGAAGTTGGATGTTCCATAAGGGCGACCGGCGACAATGCGAAGATGGCCAGAGCTGTAGGCGTTAATACGGATATGATGATCGTACTCTGCCTGGTAATATCGAACTCAATGATAGCTCTTGCTGGGAATCTTATCGCACAGTTCGACTACGGTTCGGCACTGGTTAACATGGGGCAGGGGACCATAGTGATAGGACTTGCCAGCATAATAATCGGCGAGGTGCTCTTTGTAAGAGATGAGATGAATTTCGCCCTTAAGATGTTCTCGGTGGTGGCGGGTGCGGTCATATACAGGATAGTGATAGCCTGTGCGCTGACTCTGCCCTGGCTTAAAGCGACGGACCTGAAGCTGATAACCGCGGTTACGGTTGCGATAGCTCTGGCCCTTCCTGTCGTAAAACAGAAGATGGCGCTGCGTGCAAAGAGACGCGCCGCGCTAAAGGAGGCGGGAAATGCTGAAGCTTAAGAATCTGAGCAAGACCTTCAACCCTGGGACTGTCAACGAAAAACTGGTTCTGGATAATGTGAGCCTACTAGTAAATGAAGGGGATTTTGTGAGCGTTATAGGTTCCAACGGTGCGGGCAAGTCGACCCTGCTGAATGCGATTGCCGGCAGCGTCGATCTGGATGCGGGAAGCATAGAGCTCAACGGCAGGGAGATAAGCCAGATGCCAGATGTAACGCGCGCCCGTTTTATTGGAAGGGTCTTTCAGGACCCGATGATGGGCACGGCTCCGGGAATGTGGATAAAGGAGAATCTTTCGCTGGCATACAGGCGCACGAAGAGACCGACCCTCCGCTGGGCGCTTTCCTCGGATGACGACGAGATGTATATTGAGAAGTTGGAAAAACTCGGCCTGGGTCTGGAAGGCAGGCTCAAGACCAAGGTGGGTCTGCTCTCGGGAGGACAGAGGCAGGCATTGACTCTGCTGATGGCCACGATACAGCAGCCCGAGCTGTTGCTCCTCGACGAACATACGGCTGCCTTGGACCCAAAGACAGCCAAGACCGTGCTGGAGCTTTCCGCTGATATAATTGAAAAGAATAATCTGACGACATTAATGGTGACGCACAATATGCGCAACGCCATAGATTACGGAAACAGACTGATTATGATGCACGAAGGCAGGATTATATTGGATATAGAAGGCGAAGAAAAGAGGCGGCTAAGTGTAGCCGCACTCATGGAGATGTTCGAGCGTTCCAGCGGAGAGGACTTCGCTTCCGACTCTGCGCTGTTGGGGAAGTAAGATCTATTTCTGTTGTCTTAGGAATCCTGCCTTAACATAGTGTTTGCAGGCGAAGGAGAGTGCGAAATTGTCCATCAGGTATTTGTTTTCCCTTCCTTCGATATGTTCTCTGACGACGTGGATTTCTCCTTGGAAAACGGCGTTTACAGCCCGTTCGAGGGCTTCACAGAAGCGATCGTAGGTGAGCTCGGTATTATCGATCCTTATTCCCATCTGTATAAGCTTGCCGACTTCCTCGGTCTCGTAGCAGCTCTTGAGGATATATACGACGATTATCATAGCGATGCAGAGCCTATCGTAGCGCTTGTTCTTCGGGGCGTTCACGATTTTGGCTTTGACGTAGTTGTTTACCATATTTTTGGTGAGAGGCGCGCCCCCGACAATTTCGAAGAAGGGGCCGATGCGGGAATTCACAAAACCTGTGACTTGATCCATGTAGAGTTCTATCGACGGCAGTTCCTGCCAGCGAGGTATATGAAAGTTTTCTGCGATTTTTGGGTCTAATTTTTGTGAATTCATTTTATTTCCTCCTAAATTTGATAGTATGTATTATAACACTTTAGGTCGTTTCAGTAAATCTTGACAAAGCATAAAGCACAATTTAATATAGTATCCGAAACTAGGTTGGTAAATTTCAGTAAGATAGAAAGTTGTGGAGGGATTGAGAGAAAATGAGCAGATCTGAGAGCGGTATGCAGAGAGCCGAACGCTATGTTGCGGCGATTAATGCATCCACCGATAAGAATTTCCTGTACAAGGAGAGCAGGCCGATATACAACATCAAGCAGATGATGGAGAGTACCGCTGCGATGTACCCGGATAATAATGCGTTTTGGCAGAAGTTTCCGGGCGAAGTAGAGTACACTCCTATTACATATAAGAAAGTTATCGAGCAGATGAACTCCCTAGGCACCGCGTTCAGAAAGAGGGGATTTACGGACAAGCGGATAGGGATTATCGGTGAGAACTGTTACTACTGGGCACTCAGCTATCTTGCAATCCTCTGCGGAGTCGGTGTCATCGTTCCAATGGACAAGGAGCTTTCAGATGAAGCTCTGCGAGATCTCGTTGTCAGGTCCAATGTTAGTGCAGTAATGTGCACGCCGAAGTATCGCGAGAGATTCGCGAAGATGGTCGAGGACGGAGTCGGAAAGCTCGAGACGGTTATGGATTTCTACGCCGAAGAGCACGAAGGCTGCGTGCTTTCTCTCGAAAGACTTTTAGAAGAAGGCAAGAAGGAAATAGATGCGGGTAATACCGAGTATATGGATGTCGAAATAGACGAAGATGCGATGAGTGTTCTTCTATTTACATCGGGTACTACCGGGGCAGCGAAAGGTGTAATGCTCTCGCATTGGAACCTCTGCAGCGACCTGATGAGCGCACCGAATCTGCTACAGGTGTTGCCGTCGGACCTCTTCTTTTCGGTGCTTCCGCTTCACCATACATACGAATGCACATGCGGCTTCTTGATGCCCATGTACAAGGGTGCCGGTGTGGGTTACTGCGAGGGCCTTAAACATGTTCAAAAGAACCTCAAGGAGCTTCAACCGACCTTCCTACTCGCGGTTCCGCTGCTCTTTGAGAGCTTCTACAATGCAATCTGGAAGAATATCAGAAAGCAGGGCAAGGAAAAAGCCGTTAATACGATACTAAAGATTAACAGGTTTACCAATAAATTTGGCGTAAATATTGCACAGAAACTTCTCAAGGATGTAATCGCGGCTTTCGGCGGAAACATGGATGTTCTGATTTCCGGCGGGGCGGCGATAGACCCGGCGATACTGGATTTCTTCAATGAGCTGGGCTTTCAGGCGGTTCAGGGCTACGGCCTTACTGAGTGTTCGCCCATGGCGGCGCTAAATCCCGATCGCCATGGCATGATGATAAGCAGCTCTGTCGGTCACTTCCTGCCCAATCAGCAGGTTAAGATCGTCGACAAGAGCGAGGACGGCATTGGCGAAATTTGCATAAAGGGTGACAACGTAATGCTCGGCTATTACGAAATGCCCGAAGAGACCGAGAGATCCATCATAGACGGATGGTTCCATACCGGTGACCTGGGTTATGTGGATGACGGGGGATTCATATATATAACCGGACGCAAGAAGAACGTGATTATTACCCGCAACGGCCAGAATGTCTATCCCGAGGAACTTGAATACCTCCTGCAGCGCAGTAAATTCATCAGCGAGTGCATGGTCTGGGCGGGGAGCGACGATCGCGGTTACGACAGCGTAATAATCGCCACGATAAAGCCCGATATGGAGGAGGTCGAGTCCGAGCTCGGTGAAGCCGCCGCAGATCCTGCGGCCGTGGAAAAGCTGATAGGCGAGGTAGTAGACGAGGTTAACGATGCACAACCTCTCTACAAGAAGATAGTCCGCTTTACGGTTCGTCAGGATGATTTCGACAAGACGACCGGCAAGAAGATAAAGAGATTCTCCGAAGAGAACAAGAGATAATAGCTTAAAAGCCTATATGTAAGAGGATCGGCAATGCCGATCCTTTGCATTTTCCTGGGAGATCTATGGGAATTAAATAAATCCTGACGCAAGATAAGATGAAAGAGCTTGCAAACTCTTGTATAATAGATAAACAGATGTAGTCATAGATAATAATGAGATGATTTAATGGTCGATTTACATACACATACGAACCATTCGGACGGCAGTCAAACTACTGTAGAATTATTAGCCGAAGCGGAAGAAAAGGGCATAAAGTATTTGTCGATTACGGACCACGATACTCTTAAAGCTTACGAAGATGTAGATGCCGTCAATTTGAAGGACTATTATACGGGTGAGCTGATTACAGGAATGGAAATTACTACAACCTGCAATGGAGAATTGGCGGAGGTATTAGCGTATAATTTTGATTGTGATATATTGAGAAAAAAAATCGAAGAGCACAATTTATATATTAGTTACGAAGAGCGGTACAAAAGAAGATTTCCGATTTTAAAGCGAGAGTATACTGAGCGGGGCATACATTTCGATTTTAATGTATACTATAATACCGGCAATATAAATCATTTGACCATATATAAAGAAATAGTCAGACATGACCAAAACGATAAATTTTTCTTGGATATCAATAATAAGAATGCGTACAATCTCTTTTTCAGAAGAGAATTATATAATCCTGAGAGCGAATTTTATATAGATCAAACGGAGCTCTATCCAAAACTTGAAACGGTATTGAAAATTATACGCGAATCGCGCGGTTTGGCCTTTCTGGCGCATCCATATATTTATACAAATAACATTGTCGGCGACCTGGAAAATATTTTAACTAATTATCCTTTTGACGGGATCGAATGCTTCCATACCGCCATTACAAAAGAGCAAAGCGAGTATCTGTTAAAGATAGCAGAAAAATTTGACATCTATGTATCCGGCGGCAGCG
>JAAZLU010000134.1 GCA_012799165.1 Clostridiales bacterium | reverse complement strand
TTCTCGTTGATTACGGCGTGTCCGTCAACCATATCTATGGCTTCGAAAGGGCATGCTTTTATGCACAATCTGCAGCCGATACATTTTTCCTTATCAATAATTACAGCCATTGTATTTCCTCCTTATGCACTATATCGCGTGCTTTTCCTTCAGTTTTCCGAGCAGGTTCTTAGCCTGTTCGCGTTCGTCCTCTCCCTTTATCATCTGACCGGGGGCCTTGGGAGCGGGTGTGAAGGAGCGGAATACCACCGTCGGAGAAGCCTCCAGACCGACCTTAGTGAGGTCGCATCCACATTCCTTGGCATTCTTGACGGTTATGGGGGCATCATCGGCGCAAGCCTTCACTATGCCGCTGATAGTCATATATCTGGGTTCGTTCAATTCCTTGATGCAGGTGAGCATGCAGGGCGTATTGAGCTTAATAATCTCGTATCCGTCCTCGAGCTGTCTCTTGACAGTCACTTCCTTTTTATCCTCGGAAATGTCGAATTCCTGAACGTAAGTGACCTGCGGCAGATGCAGCTTCTCGGCAATCTGCGGTCCGACCTGAGCGGTATCTCCGTCGATGGCCTGTCTGCCTGCAAATATAATATCGAAATCTCCGATGCTCTCGATCAGAGAAGTGATCGCGTTGGATGTCGCCCAGGTGTCCGAGCCGCCCACAGCTCTGTCGGAGAGCAGGAAGCACTCGTCGGCGCCCATCGCAAGGCACTCTATGAGCATATCCTTGGCCTGCGGGGGTCCCATGCATACCACGGTGACCACAGTCTCGGGATACTTGTCTTTAAGCAGTAAAGCTTCTTCGAGCGCATTTGCATCATCCGGATTTAGAATGCTGGGAACACCTTCACGAATGATGGTGTTTCTTACGGGGTCGATCCTGACTTCGCTCGTATCCGGCACCTGCTTTGCGCATACAATAACTCTCATCTTTTTACCTCCTATAGCCTATTTAAACAGAGCTGCGGAGATTACCATCTTCTGAACCTCGGTGGTACCCTCGTAAATCTCTGTGATCTTTGCGTCTCTCATCATGCGTTCAACCGGATAATCAGTAGTGTAACCGTATCCGCCATGAAGCTGAACAGCCTTAGTCGTGACATACATAGCCGTCTCGGACGCGAAGTACTTGGCCATGGCCGCGTCCGCGCTGTAAGGCATATTGTTGTCCTTCTTAAAGGCCGCGCTATATATGAGAAGCCTTGAAGCCTCAATCTTCGTCTTCATCTCTGCAGTCTCAAAAGCGAGGGCCTGGAACTTGTTTAGGGTTCTGCCGAACTGCTTTCTGGACTTCATGTATTCCACGGTAACATCTAGCGCACCCTGAGCGATTCCCAGAGCCTGCGCGGCAATTCCGATGCGGCCTCCGTCTAGAGTCTGCATGGCAATCCTGAAGCCCCTGCCGATTTCACCGAGCAGGTTCTCCTTGGGGACTATGCAATCCTCGAAAATTAGTTCAGTTGTCGAGGATGCATGTATGCCGAGCTTATCCTCGGTCTTTCCTATCGAGAATCCAGGGAAGTCCTTCTCCACTATGAAAGCTGAAATCCCATGATTCCCCTTGCTCTTATCGGTCATTGCAAACACGATGAACACATCAGCGTATCCGCCGTTAGTTATAAATACCTTCGCGCCGTTCAAAAGCCAGTGATCGCCCATATCGACAGCCTTGGTCTGCTGTCCGGATGCATCTGTACCCGCGTCCGGCTCGGTTAGTCCGAATGCTCCGAGCTTCCTGCCTGAAAGCAGATCGGGCAGATACTTCTGCTTCTGTTCCTCGGTGCCGTATGCGAAGATCGGCCAGCAGCACAGGGATGTGTGAGCTGAAACTATTACGCCTGTTGAAGCGCAAACTCTCGACAACTCCTCGACCGTTATCGCGTACGAGATATTATCGGATCCGCCTCCGCCGTATTCCGCAGGGAAAGGAACACCCAACATTCCGAGCTTCGCCATCTTTTCGACGTTCTCTACAGGGAATCTGTGCTCCTTGTCGATATCGGCCGCGATCGGTTCAACCTCGTTAATGGCGAACTTCCTCACCAATTCTCTTACTTTCTCTTGCTCTTTCGATAATTGAAAGTTCATTCTCTTGCCTCCTTTATTTTAGTGAGAACACATTAAATATGTCCTCATGATGACCTTTTTTTGAGAGACAGGCATAAAAATATGAAGAT
>JAAZLU010000133.1 GCA_012799165.1 Clostridiales bacterium | reverse complement strand
GGCGAGCCAATGCCGCCCAGGGGCGAGATAGACCTCGCCAAGGATCTTGCAGGGCGTAGAATAAGAGGCAATGTCTATCGTCAGAGGGGTCACTGCTCTGCCGCAATACGCCTGCTGGCGGACTTCATACCGAATTTGGAGAACCTGGGCCTTCCTCCTGTCGTTGCGAATTTTCCGTCCTATCAAAAGGGCATAGTGCTCGTAACGGGCGAGACCGGTTCCGGTAAATCCACCACCCTCGCCGCCATAATTAAAAAGATAAACGAAACGAGAAGAAAACATATAATTACACTGGAAGACCCCGTGGAGTATGTACACGAATCCAAGCTTAGCCTAGTGGATCAGCGATGCGTAGGCCAGGACACGGAAAGCTATGCCGACGGCCTTCGAGCGATACTCAGGGAAGACCCGGATGTTATACTTATAGGAGAGATGCGAGACTTTACCACCATAGAGACGGCTATCACGGCAGCCGAGACCGGCCATCTGGTCTTCGCTACTTTACATACCAGCGGTGCCGCCGAATCCATAGACAGGATAGTGGATGTCTTTCCGTCCGAAAGGCAAAAACAGGTACGGATGCGGCTCTCCATGACCCTCATGGCCGTGCTGTCCCAGCAACTTCTCAAAAAGAAGGGCGGAGGCAGGGTCTGCGCCTGCGAGTGCATGATAGTTACGGGGGCCATCCGCAATCTTATAAGGGAGGGCAAGACCCCCCAGATTGCGAATGCGCTGGCCACTTCCGCGAACGTCGGAAGCATAACCATGGACAACTTTATACTTAAACTCTTAAGAGAGAACCAGATAGATTCTGCGACGGCTAAAGCTGCGACGCGAGAGATCTAAGTAAAGCACGAGGTTTTAAGCTTGACAGGAGTCGAAAGGAGACATATACTCCGTGAAGGCATATAGGTACAAAGCACTTTCCTTAAGCGGTAAAAAAATATCCGGTCTTGTCGAGGCTAACGACGAGTTCGAGGCAGTAGGCAAGATAAAGGAGAGCGCCAATGTAATACTTGAGATAGTAGAGGTAAAAAAGGGCAAAAGAGCGGACATAAATTTTAACGACCCGCTCTGGGTTAGCGAGAAGGTCCTCGCCCTCACAGCCTCTCAATTTGCCATACTGCTCAGGGCCGGCCTTCCCATAGCGAGGACCGTGGAAGTTATAGCGCACCAGACCACGGATAAGCTTATGAAGCGCATACTGCTCGAGGTAAAGGACGATCTCCTCTCGGGCTACGGCCTGGCACAGAGCCTGGACAGCAGGGGCAAGAAGATACCTCAAGTCTTTATAGAGACCGTAAGAGCCGGAGAAGCCTCGGGAACCCTGGAGAACTCCTTCGCAAAGCTCGCCGCCTACTACGAGAAGTCCTACAAGCTGCGAGCCAAGGTTAAGGGAGCCATGCGCTATCCTATAATACTGATAGTGCTCTCCATAATAGTCGTGATGGTCGTCGTAAACGTGGCCGTTCCGACCGTATCGGGCATAATAGAATCGACGGGAGGCAAGATGCCCTGGCCCACCCAGGTGCTGCTCGATGTGTACTACTTCTTTAAGAACTACGGGCTGATAATAATAATCGCTCTCGCGATACTTGGGATATTGTATGCCCTCTGGGGCAGGACCGAGGACGGCAAGGTAAAGAGGGGCGAGATGGCCCTCAAGCTGCCGGTGCTTGGCAAGATAAATACATTGAATGCAGCCTCGGAATTTGCGGGAAACATGATGACCCTGCTCTCCTCCGGCCTGCCGACAACGAAGGCCCTCTCCATAACGGGAAAGGTTATGAGCAACTATGTCGTAGGAAATTCCGTGGCAGGAGCGGTCTTCGACATAGAGGAGGGCAAGCGCCTCGGGGATGTATTGAGAGATAACATCTACCTGCCTCCCCTGCTTACGGAGATGACGGCGGTCGGCGAGGAATCCGGCTCGCTCGAGGAGACCCTCAAGACGATCGGAGAATACTTCGATTCCGAGGTGGAGGAGCAGACGACAAAGGCCATAGGCATGCTCGAGCCCATGATGACCATCTTCCTGGGCATAGTTATAGGATTTATAGTTATAGCGCTGTATCTGCCGATGTTTACCATGTACAGCGGAATGTGATTTCCACATCCAAAGGGGTGTTGAGATATATATTAATAAATGCTTTATCAAAAATGTTAAAAAAATTGTAAAGGAGAAAAAACAATGAACAAGAAAAATTCAAGGAGAGCTTCCAAGGGCTTTACCCTCGCGGAGTTGCTGGTCGTAATCGCGATTATCGGCGTGCTGGTAGCGATATCGGTGCCCATCTTTACGGCCCAGCTCGGCAAGGCGAAGCTCGCTGCCAATCAAGCCAATGCAAGATCCGCGTACGCCGCTGCCGTAGCTGAATACCTCGGAGACGAAACCGCAGCAGGCAAGCAAACTACATATACATATGATGTAGGAACTGGAAAGGCCACCAAAGAAGAATCTGCTACTGCAGCTTCACTAACCTTGCTTCCAATTTCAGAGTGGAAGACAAATACACCGTCAATAACAGCCACTCCCGGTTCAAAAAAACTGGGCGACAATGTAGCAACATCATGGAAGGTCACTATATCAACTACCGGATCATTAGAAGGCTTTATCGTCACGATTCCCTAAACCAAACAAGAGCTAAATATTTGTTACTTATTTTAAATATTGATTACTTATCCCTCCGCGTATGCGGAGGCTTGGGCCCGGCTCCGGACCCAAGCCTGCGCATACGCATACAGTGCGATTTAAGAAACTGCGCATAAGGATATGAATTTTTTCTACGAGTGCGATGCCCTAACGAGGGCCTACATATTATTAGTAGCCTTTGTTCTGGGACTGGCCATGGGCAGTTTCTGCAATGCCTGGGCTTTTCGCATCGTAAACGGAGGCAGCGTGGCGAAGGGCCGCAGCCGCTGCCCCAGATGCGGGCACGAGCTCGCGGCGAAGGACCTGGTGCCGCTCTTCAGCTTCCTATTCCTTAGAGGTCGCTGCAGGTATTGCAAGGCGAAGATAGCCCCGCGCTATCTTCTGGCGGAGCTGATATCGGGACTCTACTATCTGAGCATAGTATGGGCCTACGGGTTCAGCCTGGAAACTATAAGGCTGCTGCTGCTCGGAAGCATAGTGCTTATAATGTCCCTCGTGGATCTGGATACCATGGAGCTTCCGGATTCGCTGATGATTGCAGCCGCAATGCTGAGCTTTATTCGGCTCGCGGAAGAACCCGCGAATTGGCACTCCATGATTATAGGCCCGCTCCCTGCCATTGCGCTCCTAGGGCTGGTGTTGATAATGGACATGCTGCTCAAAAAGGAGAGCATGGGCGGCGGAGATATAAAGCTGCTCGCCGTATTCGGGATTCACCTCGGAGCCGCAAACTGCGTGCTCCTGCTGGTACTCGCGAGAATACTGGGCTTGGCAGCTTCTGCGCTTGCTCGCAGGAAGAAGGCTGAGCCCTTCCCCTTCGGCCCCTTCCTTGCCGCCGCGGCATGGTTCGCTGCGATATTCGGCAGGAAGATAATAGAAGCGTATATGTCACTTTTTTAGTTTATATATTTTTGATTGGATATTTGAGGAGATTACAGTATGGCAACGTCGATGGTCGGTTTCGATATCGGCATAAGCGAACTTAAGGCGGCGGTCTGGGACGGACGCAAACTTAAGCGGGTCATCACGGCTACCATGCCGGAGAACCTCGTAAAGGACGGCGTAATCGTCTCCTACGAGGCCATGGCGGACTTCATAAAAGAGAGCCTTAGGCACAGCCGCGCTCCGAAGTCCTGCGCCGTAATTCTGCCGGCGAACTACGTATTTGTACGCAGATTTACCATGCCCAAAATGACCACGGCTCAGCTCGCGGTAAATCTCCCCTACGAATTTAAGGACTTCCTTACGCAGGACAAGGACCGCTACTTCTTCGATTATGCCGTAAACAGATTTATCGAAGACGAAGGCGAAGGCGAAACTCATATGGACCTTCTCGCGGCGGGGGTCGGCAAGGATGTTATAAGCGACTACCGCGATATGTTCCGAAGGGCCGGCTTTAAGCTGGATTTGGCCGTACCCGCGGAGGTTGCCTACCTCGACATAGTGCGCGCGCAGCGAGAGAAGGAAGGAAGAAATTTCTCCTTTGCGGATTTCGGATACTCGGCCACCAGGCTGACGATCTTCGACGGAGAGGACTACGAGGTCAGCCGCAGCATAGAGATGGGGATTAAGGCCGTATGCGATGAGATAGCGCGCTACTACGGCATAGACGAACCGATGGCCCGCGGCTACCTTTTGGAAAACAGGGAAAACTGCCAGTATCTGCCGGAGCTTCAGTCCGTATATAATGCGATAGCGGCGGACATACGCAAGGCCGTCAGCTTCTACTCCTTCAGCAGCGGCAAGGGTGCCGTATCGGAGCTGTGGTGCTGCGGAGGGGGTTCACATATAGAGCCCCTGATGAGGATCGTGCAGGACGGGACAG
>JAAZLU010000132.1 GCA_012799165.1 Clostridiales bacterium | reverse complement strand
ATTTATCGCAGGCGTGCATATGTATATGCGCTCCGCCATGGTCGAATACGAAGAAAATACGCCTGCGAATTTCGCGCTTAGCCTCGTGGAAAATGCGAGCGATACGGACGGTGCGCTGGGCGAGTTTCTAAAGGAGCATGTCTTCGAGGGAGCGCATTCCGCGGGGACTTCACTTAAGAGCGGATTCTATAACAAGGCCAGCAGTTCGAAACTTTCGGCGGAGCTCGAGCCTCCTGCAGAGCCCAAGATACAGATCGTCAATCTCAGCGCCGACGGAAAGCCTTTTTTAAGGCTCGAAATCGAGGAAGTCGGGCAGCGGAGCATCCTCAATCTCCTCGCTATCTCCGAATGGAAATTCAACAACGCCTTTCTGAGATACGAAGATTCTCAGGAGAGATCTCTATCCCTTGCGGACGACGGAACACTCTCCTATCGCGTGAGCCTACCGTCGGGCTTTACACTCCTGCTCTGCGGCGCGGAGGAGACGAATCTGCGCTTGGAAAGCTCCGAGCAGCTTGCGGAATTCGATCCGGTGAGCGATTTTGTCCCCGTTCCCGTTCAGAATATTTATAAAATAGAAGGATTGTATTTCGAGGCTGATGTAAGCGCACTCGACAATGTCGGCGAACCCGTGCCGGCGGAAAAGCTTCCAAGCGGGGAGTTTGTGGTCGAGGCTAATTATGCTCCGAGTGCCGAGGCCGAGGAATTTATCAACTCCGTGGCAGATCCGCTGTATATCGGAGAGCTTTGGTCCAAATACATGACCAACGATGTTGGCGGTCCCTATAGGGGACGCAACAAGGTTAGAGAAGAATGCATGCTTCTTAAGGGAAGCGACCTCTATACCCTCGCCACGAACTGGGCGAGTTCGGTGGATATCACCTTCGTATCGGGGCATACCATAGACAGCTGGACGGGCGAGAAGGTAGACAACTACATCAAGTATAACGACCACCTCTTATCCTGCGATGTCTACTTCGAAAAAAACATGACCCTCACCAGGACTAAGGAAAAGCGTACGGACGTTTTCAACAACAGGATGTACTTCGTCTATATAGAGGATTCCGCTATAGCTGAACCCGGCTGGTATCTTGCGGATATGATGTCTTTGGATGAGCGCCGCGAATAAATTTTCCCTGTGCGAGATTTACAAAAAAGCGCTACCTTCACAGATTTGAGGGTAACGCTTTTTTGTTCTGTTTTCGCAAATGCGCGTTCTTTTTACTTCTTATTATGCGGATAACCCGGATGCTTCGGCAGATAATCTCTCTCCCAGAGTTCCTGCGCAACGGGTGCCCATTTTGCGGCGGCTTCATCGCACTTGGAGCACTGGGTTTCGACATCCTCCGGTGCCGTATAGTCCGTGGATTTTGCACCGCTCTCCTTGACCATCATGCGGAGCTTTTCGGGATTGTCCAGCAGCGGACAGACCCTGAGCATGTTATCGTTGAAGGGTTGATTTTTCTTGTAGGCCATGAACAGCGGCGATTGAAGCGCTTCTAAAAGCGTGTGCTCCCTTATATTGCAGTTGGAATAATGTATAAACGCACAGGGTTCCACATCGCCCGCGGCATTGATGTGCAGATAATTGCGGCCTCCCGCGATGCAGCCACCCACATACTCGCCGTCGTTCCAGAAATCCATCGTGAAGATGGGTTTGGTATGCCGAAACTTGCGCACCTGTTCGTACATATACTTTCTTTGTTCCGGAGTAGCTATAAGCTCCGGCACCGCTCCCGCGCCCACGGGTATGTAGGTGAATATCCAGCAGAATTTTGCGCCCCATTCTATCATCTGATCGAAGTATTCCTCGCTTCCGATGACTTCGGCGTTTTGGCTGGTATAACAGGTTGAAATTCCGAATGGAAGCTTCTTTTTGCGGAGCAGCTCCATGGCGGCGACGACCCTGCGATAGGTGCCCTTGCCCCTTCTGAAATCGGTACTCTCCTCGAATCCTTCGACGCTTATAGCCGGGATAAAGTTCTTTACTCTGAGCATTTCGTCTGCGAATTTTTCATCTATCAGAGTCGCGTTTGTGAAGGCGAGGAACATGCAATCGTCGTGCTTGTCGCAGAGTTTTATTATGTCGTCCTTGCGGACCAGGGGCTCACCGCCGGTGTAGATATACATCATTACGCCGAGCTCCTTGCCTTGGCGAATTATGTCGTCGAGTTCCTCGAAACTCAGCTCCAGCTTATCGCCGTATTCGGCGGCCCAACAGCCTTTGCAGCTGAGGTTGCATGCGGAGGTGGGGTCCATGAGTATCGCCCAGGGCACATTGCATCCGTATTTCTTCCTGGAGGCGTTCAATTTGGGATTGGCTCTGACGTTTGCGTTTAAGACAAAGTTGATGATGAATTTTTTCAGCACTTCGCGGTCGATATCGTTGCATAGATCCAGAACGAACTTGTGCCAGATGTTTTCCGGGTCGCCGGCGATTTCCGCGATTAGAGGTTTCTGAGTGCGAATCCCGTCGTGCACATCGAGTTTAAATACTAAATCTTTAATTTTTTGCAGTGCGGCTTCGGGGTCCTTGTCGATTTGCTTAAATATACTGTCAAGAACTACCGATGCTGCAAATTCCTTGACATCCATCGTTAACTCCTTGTACATTAGAAACTGGATTTACCAGATATATGGTATCATGGGCTTGGCAGATTGTCCATGCTTAAAAAGGCGATTTCAGAAATAATTCCGTATTTTTAAGAGAAATACGACAAAACACAGAGATTTGTTGGGTAAAAAAGCATATTTTTACTAAAAATGTCGGCGCAGGAAGCGGAGAGGAAATAATGTATGAATTTTCTAAATGAGTTTTTTCAAGACAGCGGATTGATTGCGGATATAGCCATAGGGCTTATAGTTCTGGTGTATGCGCTGCTCAAGGCAAGAAAGGGACTCTACAAGGCTTTTATGCCGATAGTCGCGTTGGTGCTGGCAATCTGCATAGGTATCGTCTGCGCGAATGTCTTTTCGGACAGAGTCTTCGAAATGATAAGGCCTTCGGTCGAGGAGAGCGTGGCAAACAGTATCGAAAATCTCGGAGGCGGCGTCGCGGAGGGCGTTGAAATCCTGCCCGGATGGTTAAACAGCATACTAGACAGCTTCAGCCTGAAAGGCGAGGCTGACGAGTTGATAGCGGGAAAGGGTGCTCAGGCGCTCGAAAGCGTAAAGCATAAAGTGCTCGAGGTTACGGCTAAGGCTACGGGGAAGGCCAGCCATCTGGTAACTTTCGTGCTGGGCACTTTGGCAGCCTGGGTTGTTCTGATTCTGCTTTTCAGAATGCTGGGCGGCCTTACGGAATTGCCGCTCATAAAGCAGGTTGATGCTGCGGGCGGCTTTGTTCTGGGCCTTTTGCAGTGCTTTGTTGTGCTGTACATAGTTGTCAAAATCTGCGATATGAGGGGAGCAATGTTCTTTCACGACCTCGCGGATAAGGGCAGCGTAATCCTGCAAAGGATTTTAAGTCTGTAAGGCTCGCCCTGCGAAGAGGCTACATACTGCGGCGGCAAGATCTTTTGGAAGCTTGCGATTAGGAAGTTAATTTCTGTAGCCGCTGCCGAGGCGGCCGCGCGATTTTAATATTTTATTGAAAGAGAAGGTATAAAAGATGGAAAAGAAGGGTTTTATGAACGAGTTTAAGGAATTCATTTCCCGCGGAAACGTCATGGATATGGCGGTGGGAGTAATCATCGGCGGAGCGTTTACGGCGATAGTTACTTCGCTGGTGAACGATATACTGATGCCTATAATAGGTGGACTGCTGAGCGGAGTGGATTTTACACAGCTGGTTGCGACGATGGGAAGTGCCACGATAACTTACGGTAATTTCATTCAGGCGATTATCAACTTCCTGTTGATAGCCTGGGTGGTCTTTATGCTCGTCAGGACGCTCAACAAGATGAAGAGAAAAGAAGAGGAAGCACCCGCTCCCGCGCCTGCGCCCGCGGAGCCTTCCGAGGAGATATTGTTGCTGAGGGAGATTAGGGACAGTCTCAAAAAATAAGCGGAGCTTTAATTTTTTTAATCGGTTTTTTGGCTGGAGCCGGCCTTACTGCCTTGCGCTAAGGGCCGGCTTTTTAAGAGTCAATCATCGAATCGAGAAGTGATTGAAGATCTGTAAGTTCGCCGAGCTTTTTCGCTCCTGCCGAGGATGCGCTGAGCTCGGAAATTTCTTGTTCCGCCCGTTCTATCTCCAATTCGAGCTCCCTGGCGGAGACCCTTATAACGCCCATGCGCAAGGCGGTGAGCTGTATGAGGCTATCCGATGTGGCGACCCGCACCCTGTAATT
>JAAZLU010000131.1 GCA_012799165.1 Clostridiales bacterium | reverse complement strand
TACGGCGCAAATCGTGACAAGTGCGAGATGCTTCCTTTGGGGCCGGACGGAATAAACAGTTGGTATCTGTGGCACTCCAAGGCCCAAGTGCTTCATATAACGCCCTACAGGAGCTATCCGAGCGGGGTAACCGCTTCACCGGCCAAGAAGGCGGAATATCTGCATTGGGCAAACGAGAAGGATGCCTACATAATCGAAGACGACTTTGAGTCCGAGTTTACACCGGCCAAGAAGCCGGAGGATACATTGTTCTCGATGGATGAAAATTCCCGGGTAATCTATGTGAATACTTTTTCCAACTCGATTTCCGCTTCCCTTCGCACGGCATATATGATATTTCCCGAGGACCTGCATAGCCTCATCGATGAGCGCATCGGTTTCTATACCTGTACGGTTCCGACTTTCGACCAGTACATATTAGCCGAACTCATAAATAACGGCGACTTCGAGCGGCATATAAATAGGGTGAGAAGAAAAAAGCGCAAGCTTTAGGGCTTGCGCTTTGTACATAAATCCTGAGCTGTACATCTTTTTATCGCGGACGCGGATTCAGTTCCCACATTCTATGGATATTTCATTGAATATATCCAATAGATCTTCAACCCGGCATGCTTCCTTTTCCGGCCCATCCATATCCAGCACAGCCCTGCCTTCATGCATCATCATTATGCGGTTTCCGTACTCCACAGCGTAGCGTAGATTGTGGGTTATCATTATTGCGGTGAGTTCTTTCTCGGAGACCAGTTTATCGGTCAGTTCCATCACGGTTTCCGAGGAATTCGGGTCCAGTGACGCGGTGTGCTCATCGAGAATCAAGAGGTCGAGGGGGGTCATGGTAGCGATCAGCAATGCCAATGCCTGCCTCTGCCCGCCGGAGAGTGAACCCGCCTTCAAATCCATCTTGTCTTCGAGGCCCATATGCAGGGTCCGCACCATCTCGCGCATCCTTTCTCGCGAGGAACTGTCGACGCCCCGTCCCAGCCCGTAGTGTTTGCCCTTGTTATCGGCAAGGGAGAGGTTTTCCATTATGCTCAGCTCCGGGGAAGTTCCGAGTGCGGGATTTTGGAAGACTCTGCCTATGCGCTTGGCTCTTTTAAATTCGGGCACCTTGCTTATGTCTTTTCCTTCGAGCAATATTTTGCCGCTCTGAGCCGAGAGGCCGCCACATATTAAATTCAGCATACTGGTCTTGCCCGAGCCGTTCGAGCCGACTATGGAGACGAATTCTCCCTTTGAGGCCTTGAAATTGAAGTTTGTGAAGAGGCAGGATTCGTTCACCGTGCCGGGGTTGTATGTCAGGTCGATATTCTGCAATTCTATTAGAGCATCACTCATTTTCCACACCTCTTTTTCCAATTTTTTCGGATACTATAGCTATCGTCAGCAGCGCGGCCATCAGCAGTTTGAGGAAGCTGTTGGGAAGGCCGAGCTGTAGGGCTATCATAAGACAGGCCTTGTATATTATCGCCCCGAGTACCGCCATCGTGGTGAATTTGAGGAAGCTCAGCCTCTTAAACAGTGCGCTTCCTATTATTACGGAGGCCAAGGCCATCACGACCATGCCTTTTCCCGAGTTTATATCCGCATTCTCGTTCATCTGGGCGAGCACGCAGCCCGAGAGGGAGGTGCAGGCATTACCTATGGCGAGGCCGGCAATCTTCATTACGCCGGGGTCTATGCCCAGGCTGGTAACATAGCTGCTGTTGTCCCCGCAGGCCCGGAGCAGTAGTCCGTTCTTCGTCGAAAGATACCAATCCAGTATCAGTTTGACTCCCAGGGTTATAGCTAATATTACCGTGAGCCTTAGGCCCGTCGAAGCTGCGGAGCTCGCCGCTCCTTGCGGGAAGGAGTTGAAGATGGTCGGCATGTTGAAGAACTGCTTTATAGCGCTGCCGCCCGTGATTATCAGGTTCACCGACCACATGGCGGTCATCACGAGTATCCCGGAGAGTAGGTCGCTAATCCTCAGCTTAACGTGCAGCAAGCCCGTTACGCAGCCTGCTATGGCCCCTGCCGCTATAGCCATTAGGCAGGCGAGGAAGGGGTTCAACTTCGAAGAAATCGCCCACGCTGCGACGCAGGCTCCCAGCGGGAATGTCCCGTCCACGGAAAGATCCGGAAATTTCAGTATCTTATAGGTTATAAAGACGCCCATGGCCATAATCCCGTAGATCAGTCCCTCGCGCAGTACATTTTCGGCTAGGCTTAAAAAGACTCCCATCCGACCCTCCTTATTTGCTCAGATCTGTGGCATCTTCGTAGCCTGCAGGCAGGTTCAGAGCGAATTTCTCCATGTTTTCAGAAGAGTAGAAGGGTTTGGATTCCGAGATTATCTGAACGGGCATCTTCATTATATCCGCGCCCTTCAGGACTTCGGCAGCCATCTTTCCTGTCTTTTTTCCGAGTTCAAAATAGTCCAGACCTTCCGCCGCGACGCAGCCGTACTGCAGGACCTGCTCCTCTTCCGAGCCGTAGCAGGGGATACCCGCTTTGTCCGTAACGGCAAGGACGACCGAGAAATTGTTTACGACATTATTGTCCGTCAGATTGCAGAGGCAGTCTATGCCGGAGGCTGCAAGGGATGTTATACCTGCGGAAACCTCCGAGGCATCCGTAATGCCTTGAGCTTTTATTGTGAACCCCATGCCTGCTGTGCGCTTTTCGTATTCGGCGAGCTGGGCGGCGGAGTTGGGTTCCGAGGTTGTATAGAGTATGCCTATGGTCTTTGCGTCCGGCTGGAATGCTCTTATTAGCGCGAGCTGCGCATCGTAGGGAAGGGCGTCGCTGGTGCCGCTGCATCCGCTTTGAGGATTATTCAGATCTTTGACCAGGCCCGCATCTACGGGGCTGGATACGGCGCTGAATATAACCGGGATACCTGCGTCTTTAGCCGCCGCATATGCCGCGCTCGCGGAAGGTGTAGCCACGGCTATTATGATGTCGAACTTCTTGCTGACGAAGCTCTGGGCTGCCAGATTATTCGTCTCCGCTTCGCCCATGGCGTTGACGAGTTCTATGGAGCAATTTTTCCCGTCTTCGTATCCGGCTTCCTTTAGGCCCTCGATGGCTCCCTCGCTGCAGTTGTCCAGCGAAGCGTGAGGCGCGAATTGCAATATACCTATCTTGGGATTCTCGCTTGCGCTGTTGTCTTTTCCGCATGCGGCGAGGCTCGTCGCGAGCAGCACTGTCAATAATACGGCAATAACTTTCTTCATTTCTTTCTCTCCATTTTTAATATATCGATGGTAGTGCGGGAAAATAAAATGCGCCTTTATCCAGGTTTCCCGGGACAAAAGCGCTTGCTTCTGCGTTGCCACCCGAGTTGCATATCGCTATGCCTCTCATTTACATCTGCCATCACAGATGCCCCGATTTGTAACAGGTGGGATCCCGTCGGTTTCTACTAGGCTTTCGCTTTTCGTTCCGCCCTCGGAAGTCCATTCACATGCGGCTTACCGCTTCGCTCTCACCGCCCGAAGCTCGCTTGGGGTCTCGCTTGGCATGTTACTACTCTCCCTCACAGGTTTGTCTTAATTCAATTACGATGATTATTGCATTATAAAATTCCTTTGTCAATCACTTTTTGGCCGTGTTCGCCGCAGTCGATTCGCCGTAGGACTTTATGAGCAGCAGCCGTCCATGCCCAACGCTTATGCGTGCGGTCTTGCCTTTGACAGGTTCGTTGCTGATTGCATATTGATACTCGCAGCTTATTTCCGCATGCGAAAGCTCGTATTTTGCATCCTTTATGCTTATATCTCGGGGACTTCCGTCTATATTAATCAGCGAGAAGAATGCCCACTCGTCCTCGACTTCTGCGGGTCTTTGCGAAACCACTTCAATAAGTGACATATCGTCGGCGATTTTTCCCTTTAGCCCGAGGCTTTCGAGCTTCAGTAATATACAGATATTGCCGAGGCTGTGATCCACCCGCTGTCCGGTTACACCGACCAGCAGAAATTCTTCAAAGTCTCGCCTTATAGCCTCCTTGACTGCAAAGACCGTGTCCGTGTCGTCCTTTTCCCTCGGGAGCACTATAGTCTCGATATCGGTATCGGGCTTTTCGTGCGAGTCGAAGTCGCCGACAATCAGATTCGGTGCTCTCCCGAGGGCGGCTTCGTGAAGCAGACCGCTGTCGCAGTATATAAAGAAGTCGTCCTCTCTAAAAAGTTTTTTTATGCGTTCGGGGCGGGATATCCTAGCGCCGCCGACTACTACGCATCGTTCTTTCATAATGTTTTTCTCCTCGGCATCGCAACTTGTGTGAAGCATAGAGATAGCAAAAAAAGCGTAGGGCTCGGGAAGTTTCCGTTGACCGTTATGCTTACTTATTTAATTCCACGAGGCATTTGTAGAAGTCAACGGCACCCGGGAGGCTCACGCTGTCGATATTTTCGTTAAGGCCGTGCATGCCTTCCATCTGTTCGGGGCCGAAGACCACAGGCGAGAACCTTATGCATGCGTCGCAAATTTCCTGATAATAGCGGGCATCCGTGCCGCCGGTCATAACATAGGGGCAGGGCGGTAGTTTCGGGAAGACCTTATCGATGGCGTCGGTGATTATCTTATAGGCTCCGCCCTTGATATTCACCGGCTCGCAGTAGTCTTCGCCGCTTTCAACGGACATCTGTAGGTCGTACTTATTCGCAATCTGCTCGATGACGGCATTGCTTGCTTCCATGCCCTGATGCGGTATATAGCGCAGGTTTATGCCGAGCGTCGCCGTCTGCGGAATTACGTTATAGGCCTCCGAACCGCTCTGCATGGTGAAGGCGATCGTGGTCTTGAGCAGAGCGCCCGCTTGCGGCGAAATCTTCGGGAGCAGTTTTTTAAGCAGGGGACCGAAGAGCCAGAGATTGCCGAAGAGCAGCCTGTAGGCGAAGGGGCCGTAGGCGCCGAGAGTCTCGAACATCGTCCTCACTTCGGGTTCGAATTCGCTCTTCATGGGGTCTTTCTTTTCTATCTCGCAGACGAATTTCGAGAGCCTTGCGATGGGTGAATTCTTCGGCGGATAGCTGGAGTGACCCCCTCCGGATTTTGCAGTCAGGAGCAGATCGCCCTGGCCCTTTTCCAGAACTCCCACCATGGCATAGTAACCCTTTATACCGCCTATGGGCTCCTGCACTATGGCTCCGCCCTCGTCGCAGACAAGGTAAGGTCTTACGCCGCGCCTCTTGAGTTCCGCTACAAGCTTGGGCGCGCCGTCGCCGCCGAACTCCTCGGTGCAGGAAGAAGAAAGATAGACATCCTGTTCGGGCACTATATCCTCTTCGAGCATTTCTTCCGCAGCCTGAAAGAAGGCCATCACGGAGCATTTCGTGTCCGCGCTTCCGCGACCCCAGATTTTGCCGTCCTCTATTAGCCCGGAGAATGGATCGTGAAGCCACTCGCCTTCTGCAGGTACCACGTCCTGGTGTCCCATCAGCACGAGGGGACGCTCATCGCTCTTGCCCTTCCAATAAAACAGCAGATTGCCGTCGATTTCGGTCTTCTCCAGCTTTTCGTGGACCAGCGGGAACAGTTCCTCCAAGACCTTATGAAACTTTAGGAATTTCTCGCGGTTCTCCACGCCTCTTTCCGATATGGTTTCACATTGCACCATCTTCGAAAGTTTTTCGCTGTAGACCGACTCTCTTTCGGGTTCCGGTACAGGTTCCCATTCGGAGCGCTTCGCAGGGCTTAAGGAAGTTCGTATTAAAGCAATTCCCAGCAACAGCAATGCTAGAGCGAGCAGCCCCGCCAATAGATATAGTATGTAAATCATTTTTTATCCTCCGCAGCTAGTTTATTCGCGTCCTTTTTAAAGAAGAGGTATGCGAGCCCTATCGCCATCGCGCCGCTGGGTATTATCATGAAGCTCGTGGCGGAAGTGAGCGAAGGAAGCAGCGCGAACAGCAAGGTCATGAATATGAAGGGGAAGATTGCAATCCTCATATTTCCTCTGTAGTACTTGCAGGCCATCGCGCCGAAGAGTGCCGGCAGGATATTGCCGAAGGCCGGTTGAAGCACCGGCGACTGAAGCAGCGGCTGCAAGGGCTGCAGCAGGATTACTCCGACTGCGAGAACGACTATGGTAACGAGCGATGAGGTGGCGATCGAAAGAGTCGATATTATCTCGTTTTCCGGCGTTCCGCTCTTCGCGCCGACTATGTCTCGCGCGGTAATGGCTGCAGGAATCTTCAT
>JAAZLU010000130.1 GCA_012799165.1 Clostridiales bacterium | reverse complement strand
CAAAGCCGAATTCCCATACGAACAAAGGCAACCACATCAAAACAATGCAAGTATATCGTCCAATTTGCTCCATTAAGTTAATGTATTTATTGGTGCAAAGATTTTTTCCAGCTTTGTTTCTTATGGCATAAACAATATTCGGTATCAGCAGAAGAATCACAATTACTGCCCCAACCAGGTTAATCCATCCGAATTTCATAAACTTCTCTCTCAAATTCTAATTTAACATTCTAAAATATCGCCAAAATTCACTCTTTGAACTTGCAGATATTAATTTGCCCTCTGCGTCATCTTCCACATCATCCTGCCCATGTAGAGGGGGTGTCTGTAACATAAACTCATCTGTAATTTTTGAATCAGTGAATGACAAATAACAGATCCTTTCGAATCAATATTCTTTGCAAGGCCCCGCCCTACTTTTTCAAGCTCCACCTTGAACTCTTTCGGAACAGGCAGCCCCTCGGATGAAGCTGTATCGGAATTTTCGTCGCGTGCGTCCGCATAAGTTGCGAACAATAGTAAAGATAGTCCCTAAAACCAAGATCATATCCATGCTGCATTTGTCTGATATCAGGAATATCGCTTGCCTTTTAGTTGCAGGTCCTATAAACATCCTTTATACTGTCGATAAACTCGACCATGTACGACAGGAATTCCCGTCTTAAAGCAGCGTAATTCTCGGGCTTTTCGGTTCCCATGGCGCTGAGACGTTCATCGTCATCGAAGTAAATTCCTATCTGGAACCATTCCTCGTTGTTGTAATCCTCGGAGGCGACATCATAATCGTACCACTCGACGAGTCGATACTTTTCTATCAGCGCGTCTAAGCGACTGAAATCGCAGTATTCGCTGTCAAGAATACCGTAGTACCTGTAATCGCCCTCGGGGAAAAATTCTCCGCTGACACTGTGAATGCTGATATCTAAATTAATATCATCCGCGTATCTGGGGGTACGGACGCTAAAATAGTATTTGTCTTTGCCGGAGCTCCCTTGTTGAATAAAGTTGAGCGTGAAGTTATCGACTTTTCCCCGGAAGCCCTCCGCTATCTTCTTTTGCCTCAACTGCTCGAAGATATCCTCCGCCAGGGGGCTCAGTAATGCCTGCATGCCGACGCGGAAGCTGTCGAAATTCTCCGGACTGCAATTGCTTCCATCGGCTGAACATCTTCCTCCGTCTTCAAAGCGGAACGATACGGAAAATCCGTGGCCGTCCCGCACGTTCATATCGGATTTGGAATATCCGTCCCACTTATAGGCTTCTGCCTCTAAATACAATTCTTTTAATTTGCCTAAGAGCTCTTCGTCCACCGTAACGCTGAGTCCCGCATATTTATCGTCGTACATCGATTCGTAGCTGAACTGATTGTCCTCGACCTTGTATGTATAACTGCCTCCGCCTACGCTTCCTATGTAGGAATAGCTGAAAGCGACCAGCTTTGTGCTGTTCGCTTTTCCCTTATTGCCTATTCCGCTGTTTCCTCTTATGCCGCGAATATAATCGCCTATATTTCCCCGATTACTGAAAGCCATAATGAGCACTCCTACAAGCGCAACTATAATCAGCAGCGCGATTTTTGCACTTTTTCGCATGGTCAAGCCCGCTTCCTTTTTGGTTTTTCCTTAACCAACCGGCCCGGTAAGCTTGTACAGTATAAGCTCAAACACATTGAGATTTACGCTTAAGAATGAATCTCCGTTGTTTATCTGAGCAAAACAGATCCAATCATCGCCCTGGCCGCGCGAAGAGTAATTCACAATAAAGTCCCCCATGCCTATCGTATCGATTATGGGATCGTCGGTATAATCGAGATACGAGCGCAGCCAGTCAGGCCCAGTACCGTGTTCCTCGTAGAGGGTGTCAAGTTCGAACTCGCCCTCGTAATAATACGAAGTTCCGTTGTCAAGGTTTAGGTGGATTTCGTATTTAAGGTCTTCTCCTATTTTCATAAAGACGCTGGGATCATCTGCGTTATCAACCCAATCTCCGGCAAGAAACTCTACATCTAAAGGCTCTGCATACATATAATCGTAGATTATCTCTCCGCAGAACGGATCGACTATCATAACCCTGCTATTGCCGAAATAGCGAATGCGTATAAAGCCGTCACTATCGGCTAAAAGAGCACTCGGCCAGTAATAGCCTTCCGCCTCATAGTGCTCGGGCATAACATTCTGATACGCAATGGTTTCTCCTTCGGGGTTGACTCCGAAAATCCAGGGCCCAAAATATCCCGTAAGGAAAAGATTGCCCTCTTCGTCGAAATCCCATGAAGCGCCGTCGCCTCCGAAACCCTCGTTTACCCAGCGAAGTTCGCCGTTGTCCGGATCCAGACAGTAAAGCGATCCGCCCGCCAGGAACATATATCCGGCGGAACTTACGCCTATATTCTGAATAACATCGCACTGCCCTACATTGCAAGTTTCGGTTACATGCTCCCACACGACGCTTCCGTCGGCGGAAAGACCCTTTATATAGCCCGTAACCTGAGCATGCTGATTATATTCCAGCTGCATGTCTATCGCTTCCACCACCGGAGCGACTTCGGGCGTCGGGGGTGTTTCCGGCTGTACGGGAGATACGGGCGGCTCATTATTAGCATTGTCGCCGCTTTTACCGCAGGCGGCAAGTCCCGTCAAGAAGATTATTACAAGAACAAGTGATATAAATTTTTTCATATTGGCTCCTCCGGCTTTAGCTTCGGCATGCTTCAATCAACACAATAAATTCGTGTGCATCTTACCCTAAAATTTTAGCATATCCGAGGCAGGGGGAGAATATTAAAATCGAAATATTCATTCTTCGGCTCAAAATTTTTCTACTCGACCTAAGCCTTCTTTTTCGCAAGCTCGTTCGTGTTCTCGCTGCCCCTGAAGACGACGAATTTCCACCACAAAAATTCACCGACAAAGTTCAAAAGCATGGTAACAATCTTTATGATGTACTCATTGATGCCCGCCCCGGCAGCCAATTGGCCGAGCCAGGCTGTGAGCGGAATGAAGGCCGCATAGAAAAGCCCCACCTTCAGCATGGCGATGGGAACATTGTTGGCAGACTTAAAGGTATAGCGCCTGTTGAGAGTAAAATTCCAAAGTACGGAAAGAACGACGGAGATTACATGCTTTACATCGTAAGGCAGAGCGGTCAGGCTGTTCAAAGCGACAAAAGACAGGGCTTCGATGCCCGCAGCGGAAACGGAAAGCAAGGTGAACTTGACGGCCTGCTTTAAGGCTTCGCGGGAATTTTTATCTTCCGACATGACTTAATCTTCCTTTCAACGAATTTGATTTAAGTGCCTGAACAGTTTTTTATTGGCAGCATAAAGCTCTATAAATGCCGCATAATTTTTATCGTGCACGGCACGGGCATCGGAATCGGGCATAAAAACGCGGTCCGGCTTAATTAAATTTTCGGCATCCTTTAGATCGGCAATGCGACCAAGACCTACCGCAACTGCCAAAGCGGCACCCACCGAACCCACATTCTGAGGCTCGGAAACGGTCTCCACAGGAATCTGAAGGACATCCGCAAGAATCCCCGCCGTCACAGGCGATAGGGCCCCTCCTCCGACGAAGCGCACCCTGTCTCCGGTATTGAGCTTCTTCCTTATTGTCTCCAGGAACCAACGCATATGGTAGCAAACCCCTTCGACGACCGCCCGGATTAGCTCGGTCTTTCCCGTTTCCAAACCGATATTGAAGAAGATGCCTCGCGCATTCGCATCTTCGAAGGGACAACGATTACCGTGAAGCCAGGGAGTAAAAATAACCCCGCCGCAGCCCGCGGGCGTCTCGGAAATAACTTTGGACATATAGTCATACAAGCTCTTATACTCCGAGCTCGCATCTTCCGCGACGTGATGCTTTTCAAGATAAATGTTGATTTCGTCCAAGGCGAGATGGTCGCGGACCCACTCAAGACACTTGCCCGCCGTCTCCAGCTCCGCAAAATAATTGTATAGACCCGGCTGAACGCCCACGACGGAAGCGATCATGGCATTCGTGTCCACTATATTTTTGTCGGTTACCGTAGAAACCCAACCGGAGGTGCCCATGTAGACATGCGTCATACCGGGACGGACGCAGCCGGCTCCGACGCCGATGAGAGCCGCATCACTGCCCCCGGAAAATACGGGAATTCCCGGACTGAGGCCGAGCTGAGCCGCGGGTTCATCCAAAAGCACTCCTACCTTTGTTGTCGATTCGACGATTTTCGGCATGTGCTCCGGTAAAACCCCGAGCCGCTTCATCAGAGCCGAGCTGAATTCGGGAGTCTTCGCATTCTTGTCCATCAATAAGGTGGCAAAGGCGGAATCGCGGCTCATGCTAAACTCGCCCGTCATCCGTGCAATCAGCGCATCCTTCACATCCAGCCACTTGTGCGCCTTGCTGAAAATTTCCGGCTCGTTTTCCTTAACCCAGAGGTACTTCCAGACCGGGTCCTTATCGCTTCCTGCTACCACGCCCGTGTGGTAGAGGCTCTGAAGAAGAAAGGGCAAACCCACACCGGCGACCTTGGGACCGCCTCCGGCATGAGCCCTACGCACCCCGCCCGAACGTTGATCCATGTAGCTCATGGACGGGCGCAGTGCCCGGGCGGATTCATCGAGAAGAACCACGCTCTGAGCCTGAGCGCAAAAACTGATACCGGCAATCTGAGAATATGCCACGGGATTTCGGCTCACTAGCCTGCGCGTAGTCTCGCACATGGCTTCCCACCATTCATGAGGATTCTGCTCGACACCGCCGTTGGGAAGGACGCTCAAAGAATAGCTCTCTGAGCTCGCATCCTCCATGACGATGGACGCCACGTCCGGACCTTCACCACCCATACGAAACAGACAGGTCTTTACACCCGTCGTGCCGATATCATAGCTCAGAATCATCATAGTATCAGCCCCCTTCTTAGGCTTTAGAGCAGCAGTGCCCCCTTCAAAAACTCAAAAGTCTCCGAAATTACTTTCTCGTCGTACTCTTCCTTTTCAATATCAGGGTATTTATACATTTGAAAACGAATCTTGTAATACTCGCATACATAGGAGAACTGAAGCATCAACAGGATATTGTCCATAAAAAATGCCGCAAATCCGGGATCCAGTTCCGGCCTCACCTCGCCCCTTTTCTGCCCCTCCCGAAGCATGTTTATATAGCGCTGCGAAGTAAAGCTCTCCAGGCTCCTGGGCACTTTGGAAATCAACTCCTGATTGCCGATCGAAGACATCTCGTGATAAAGGCGAATTAAAGTGGCCTCTCGGCGCGAGGTTTTAACCACGAGGCGAATCAGGGCCTCTATTTTATCCGCGACGCTCAAATTATCGTCATCCACGACTTTGCCGGCATGCTCCTCAATCAAAGAAGACCCGTAGTTTACTATGTAAAGAAATAGGTTCTCCTTGGTATTAAAATAGTGAAAAACAGAGCCCACGCTAATTTTAGCCTTCTCGGCGATGCGATTGGTATTGGCCAATTCATAACCTCGCTCCGCAAATTCAGCTACGGCCGCTTCTATAATCCGCTCCTGCTTTTCCGCATCCAGGCGTTTAAAACTCTCGTTGGCAAAATCATTCATCATACTGCTCATTT
>JAAZLU010000129.1 GCA_012799165.1 Clostridiales bacterium | reverse complement strand
CTTCTCCCTCGCATCCCGCCAGTGCCATTAAAACCTGATGCCGAACGATGTGCTTTTCCAGACCCTGCTGCCTCTGCTCCAGAGTCTCCCCGCAGCAGATTATGGGGAGTATCCCCCACTTGAAAGCCTTCTTCACCTTCTTATTGACGGTCTCGTCGGTCTCAGCAAAGTATTTGCGCCTTTCCGAATGCCCCAGGATTACATAGTCGACACCTATCTCCTTGAGCATGGACCCGGAGATTTCCCCCGTAAAGGCCCCTTCATCTTCGTAGTGCATATTCTGAGCCGCCGTGTACAGCTCGGTTCCGGCGAACATCTCCTCTATAGCATAGAGCTCAGTAAAAGGTGCGGCTATGCACACATCCACTCCGGGAATCCTCCTGTATACCGAGAGAAATTGCCTCGTAAACTCCCGGGCATTCTCGGTGCTCATGTGCATCTTCCAGTTTCCGGCTATCAGCATCCTCCTCATATTCCCCTCCTTATTTATCCTGCAGGCAGGCTACTCCGGGCAGGATTTTCCCTTCGAGAAACTCCAGCGAAGCGCCTCCTCCCGTGCTTATATGCGTCATATCTTCCTCTAAACCGAACTTGGCGACCGCCGCAGCCGAGTCTCCACCACCGACCACTGTAACGGCCTTGGATTTGGCCATCGCTTCGGCGACAGCCCTCGTTCCTTCGGCGAAGGCGTCGAATTCGAATACTCCCATCGGGCCGTTCCAAAATACGGTTCCGGCTCCCTTTATTACCTTTTCGTAGATTTCAATCGTCTTCGGCCCTATATCCAGCCCCATCATCTGCGAAGGCATATCCTCGTTGTCGGCTATACAGAACCCCGCATCCGCTGCGAAGCGATCCGCGCACTTGCTGTCCACGGGAAGGAGCAACTCCACTCCCTCGGCCTTCGCCTTCTCCTCGAGCTCGCGAGCCAGATCCAATTTATCCTCCTCGCAGAGGCTGCTGCCTATCTCAAAACCGCGAGCCTTGAGGAATGTGTAGGCCATGCCGCCTCCGATTACTATGCTATCCGCCTTGCGCATCAGATTTTCAATTACGCCTATCTTGTCCGATACCTTTGAGCCGCCTAAAATCGCCACAAAGGGTCTCTTCGGGTCGTCGAGGACCCCGCCCAAAAAGCGCAGTTCTTTCTCTATCAAAAATCCGCTGAGCGCAGGCAAAAAGTCCGCAATTCCCGCCGTCGACGCATGCGCCCTGTGAGCCGTCCCGAAGGCATCGTTCACATAGATATCCGCGAGCTCCGCAAGCTCTTTGCTAAAAACAGGATCGTTGGCCTCCTCCTCGGCTCTGAATCTCAGATTTTCGAGAAGCATCAGCTGACCGGGCTCAAGAGCCGCAGCCGCCTTGCGCACGCTGTCGTCCACAACCGCGTCGTTCTTTGCGAATATCACTTTTTTTCCGCTGAGCTCTTCGAGCCTCTTAGCTACGGGGGCGAGGCTGAACTCCTCGTTCGGCTTTCCCTTCGGGCGCCCCAGGTGGCTAATGAGGATGACGGAAGCTCCGTTTTCCAGAAGGTAATTTACAGTTGGAAGAGCGGATGCAATCCTCCTGTCGTCACTTATCTTCCCGTCCTCCAGCGGCACGTTAAAGTCGCATCGGCATATTATCCTCTTGCCTTTAAGATCTACGTCTTTTACGCTTTTCTTCATATTCTCTCTCCTCCGGCTTACTTTATCTATACGGCTTCCTTTGCCTGCTCTTGAGCATTCTCATAATTAAACATCTCTATTTATTCAACAAAACCCTTAATCAATAGCGCCGCCTCCCCGTAGAAGAAGCGATCGCCTCGGCTTCCCTGTATTTGGCGACGGTCCTGCGGGAAATATCTATCCCCCAGCGCCGTCTCAGAAGATCCGAGAGCTGCTGATCGCTGTAGGGCGAGCGTTCATCCTCGGTATCTATGCACTCCCTTATCCGCTTCTTCGCCTCCGCCGCGGTTACTCTCCGGCCCCGCGCGGAAGGGATTCCAGCCGAAAAGAGCTCCTTCATCTCGAATAGGCCGCGCGGCGTCTGCATATACTTGCCTGCGCAGCAGCGGCTTACGGTGGATTCATGAACCCCCGCAATCTTAGCCACATCCGCCAGCCTCATGGGCGCGGGAAATTCCGAAAGAGCTCCGAAAAAATCTCCCTGTATATCGATTATAGCAGAAGACACGCTCAATATTGTCTTCCTGCGCTGATCTATGCTCCTTATGAGCCACATTGCGGCATCCATCTTTTTGTTTATATAATCTTTAAGTTCTTCGTCGGAGTCCGGATGCGAAAGAAGCTTTTTGTAAGTGGCACTGAGCATCAGGGAAGGGCAATTTCCTTCGTTCAGTTGCGGAGCGAATCCCTCGCCGCGCTTCTCCAGCATTATGTCCGGGCGGATGTAGCGAGGGGGCGGACTTTCCGAGAATAGCCTCCCCGGCCTCGGTTCCAGAGTTTTTATGAGGTCGCAGGCCGCCTGAACCCTCTCGGGCTCCATCTCCCATTGCCCGGCCATGGCGGATATTCTGTTTGCGGCGATGTCCTCAAGATTATTCTTAACCAATTTGAGCGCATCGGCGGCCTCGGGGCCCATGCGCTTCAGCTGAATTTCGAGACATTCGGAGAGATTCCTCGCCCCGATTCCGGCGGGCTCCATTCCCTGAATATAAAAAAGGGCCTCGCGCACAAGCTGCGCTTTTGCGCCGCTGCGCTCCCCTATCTCCGCAAGACTTACCCTCAAATAGCCGTCCTCATCGAGGCAGGCCGCGATATACGATGCGGTTTTAAGAAGATCCTCCGCAAGCCCACTAAGCTTAAGTTCTCTGCAAAGATGCTCCGCGAGAGTTATGGATGCCGCAGGAATTTGCGCTTCGTATTCCTCCGCAGCAAAAACGGCGGGCGTCGCCGCGGGCATATCCCGCATGTACTGCGCCCAATCTTCTCCCGCGCGCTCACGCTCCTCGACTCTCTTTGTCCTGCGCTCCGACTCCGCTTCTTCGTCTATCTCCAGCATGGGGTTTGAGAGCAACTGTTCCTGAATATGAGCTTCCAGCTGCGACGCATTGAGCTGCAGCAGCTTTATCGCCTGAATGAGTCCGGGTGTGAGTGTCAGCTTCTGACTCTGTTCCGTTTTGAACTCGTAGGACTGCTTCATACATAGAATTGTACCACCAATCGCCTCCTATGTTGAGCCTCTTCCGCTCAATCGCTCAAAATTTATCCTGGCATTTTTACGTCCCCTGTAGATGCGTCCCGAAATACAATGACTGCTTACACTTGCCCTGCGCGCGAGCTCCGCAGGTTTAAGCCCCATGTAGTGGCAACAATAAAGCGCTTCCCTCTGCTTTTTCGGGAGCATCCTCAGCGCTTCGCGCAGCAGCTCTCCGCGCGCAATATCCAAAAACTCCTCCTCCGCACTCCGGCTGCAGAGGCCGCAGTCCGGATCCTCTAGAAGCAACTCCCTCCGCGCACCGAGCATCCTCTTTATATGGTTGGCCAAAATAGAAAACAGCCACT
>JAAZLU010000128.1 GCA_012799165.1 Clostridiales bacterium | reverse complement strand
AAGCAAGTGTATATTAGCCAAAGCTGAAGACAATGCCTTATCGTTGCCGGTTTGAATATCCCGCATCGCGGATATCGCCGCATTCGCCGTGGCATTTATGGCACCGCTGTTTGTGGCATTTTCTATACCTTCGAGGCCTTCCCGATAAATGCCTTCCAGTTCGGTCTTCTGCGCCTCGGTGTAAAAGTCATCGTCATAGGCAGTATATACCTCTTCTAGTTCCGATTTAAGATTTGAACGAATTGCGGAAAGATCGCTCGGATCTTTTACATGGACAAGCACTATCGGGCCATTGGCAAGACCGCCACGCTCATTTTTCAACACCGTGCCGAATGTGTACCACGCCTCGTTAGAACCATCGGCGGAATAAAGCATCAGAGAAAATTTGCCATCCGCTCCGCTCACAATTCCGGTGTCCCGCGAAAGCTTTGCCTTTAGGGCCTCTTCCTTTGTGGCACAGCAATCACTCATATATATCGAAACATCCGACAATCCGATGCGCCCTCTGTTATACCCATAAGGCAAGGCAAAGTGGCTCATAACTTTCAGATCGATACTTTCACCGGCCACAGCATCCAGATTTGTAACTGCTTTTTTGCCGACCATCGTTTCCAGATACTGCACATCGCCGAGAGCCTCAAAAGCAATATAAGTTATAGTGGCACCCCCGACATTTGTATAAGTGGGAATATCCATCATAGCCACGACAACGGTATCTCCGTCCTTTAACCTGATATTCGTATAGCTTCGGCTTTGCACAGTCCCGCCACCCATATTACCTTCACCCATATTAAATATATAGATGCCGTTAACAAATACGCCTATACCGTCATGGATTACGGGAGATTTATTCTTATTTCTTAATAACATATGTAGATTATATTCAACTGATGGATTTTCATCCAAATTAAGGCTGTCGCCGAGCGCAGCTTTTAATGCGTATCCCAGTGTATTTTCAGCAGGTAGTTCGACAGTGTAAATTCCGGCGTGTTCGCTGGGTTTAAGTCCATGCCTTAACGAAAGCTTATCCACAATATGCAGCGTTGCCGTTACGCTCTCCTTGCTTGTTAAGCCCTCATAGCAGGCATCCCAAAGCGCGGAATATGCACCCACATATTCTCGAACCTCCTTCTTTCCGATTCCCTCTACAGGAACACTATGGGTTTTGTAAAACTCCAACGCATCATTTCTTGTTGCAATAAAGCTATTCCAGCTTTCTTCCGTATATGCGGCGGAATTCATTGCGACGGGATTGAATATCTTGTTTGCAAGTGCGTCTAATCCATCATATGCTATACTTGCATCGTTGACCCACCATTCATGGGCAATCATATCTAAATTTGCAATAGCCGCTTCCAATTTTACAAGCGTATCTTCCACATTTTTTACCGCATCGCCGGTGCTGCTGTTATATTCTGTGGCATTACCGTCCGAAGCGAAAAGCTTGTCCAACTCAGCTTGTCCTGCATCTATGGCAGTTTGAAAAGCTGCCAAACTTGATTCGGTAGTAGTTTCCGCCGTCACCTTTTTAAGATTGGTAGTGCTTCCCGGGGGGACTACTATGGCTTCTTCCTCATGAGCTGTGATGACTCTCCACCTATAATCCCCTTTTACGGCCTCATAAAGCTCCGTAGCGTTTACTTGGTTTGCGGGGATAAGTTTGTCGATAGCTTCGTTCAGGTCTTCGGAGGCTTTATCTATAGCTTCCTGAGTCGCATATGAATTTGCAGCTTTGGCCGACAATGCCGCTTCTACAAGTGCTTCGGCGCTTTTCCAAAAACTGCCTTTTCTATCTGCAATCGTTTCGCTTGCTTTTCCGTTATAACGATCGTTTTCTTTATGGTAGCCTTCCACATAAGTATTTGATGCAAGGTCATAAATGCGTGCTATTGCAGCGTCCAATGCTACATAATTCGCCTGAACTTTGCCATATTTCCGAGCGAGGTTGAAGGTTTCCGTCGCATTCGCCAGTGTCTCTACGGCTCCATCCACCTCAGTCCTACCTGCCGCCTCGTCATCTACCACAGCCTGTGCCGCTGCTATTGCTGCTAAATAGCTTGATTTATCTTCCTCTGTAACCCATTGCTTCAAAGAAAATACATCGCTACCGTCCGTGCTGACCGTAACAGACCAAATGTTTTTACGCGCATCTGTAATTGCCGTCTTAAGTGCTGTTTTATCCGGCGGCACTCTCGTTCCCGCCTTCTTGGCACTATTGAATGCTGCAGTCGCATTTGCCAATGTCGTTACAGACCCATCCACTGCAGCCTGATCTGCGCCCTCGTCATCTGCCACAACCTGTGCCGCTGCTATTACTGCTGCATAGCTTGATTTATCTTCCGCCGTTACCCATTGTTCGGAAGGAGGTATATCCTTACCGTCCAAGCTGACTGCAACAGACTCTTTATTAATATTTGCATCTGCAATTGCCGCATTAAGTGCTGTTTTATTCGGCGGCACTCTCGTTCCCGCCTTCTTGGCACTATTGAATGCTACAGTCGCATTTGCCAACGTCGTTACAGCCCCATCCACCGCAGCCTGATCTGCGGCCTCGTCATCTGCCACGGTCTGTGCCGCTGCTATTGCTGCTGCATAGCTTGATTTATCTTCCGCCGTTACCCATTGTTCGGAAGGAGGTATATCCTTACCGTCCGAGCTGACTGCAACAGACTCTTTACTAATATTTGCAGCTGCAATTGCCTTATTAAGCTTTTCCTTGTTTACCGGCTCTTCCTCGGCTGCAGCACCAATTGCTATATTGAAAGTATATATTTTCCAATCATCAGGAGAATCGTCGTTTACTACATTCACAGGAAATTTCGGATTACCGCACTCTACCGTAATTTTATCCCCGGCCTTTACAGGAATAGGATATGTCCTTTTATATACCTTGCCTCCATTTTCCTCGGTCTCTCCCAAGGTGGTTTGAACCATGTAACATATATTATGCGCTGTAGGCCTTACCTTAATGCTCGGTACATTTGCAGGAACCGTTAAGGTGTATTCGTAAGTATCGCTGCTGAAATTCGGAGAGAGCTCTCCTGCAGAAAATTCTACATCCGCTATACTCTTGTCGTAATCCCCATAGACAGTTCCCAAATCTCCGGACTCTACCGCGAATTTAACGATGATTT
>JAAZLU010000127.1 GCA_012799165.1 Clostridiales bacterium | reverse complement strand
GGGAGCGGCAGGCAATGCGCAGACCGCTCGCAGCCGCCGCTTTCTTTCAAGCGGCAGGCATAGTAATTTCATACTACAGCGATATAAAGATATGGCAGCTGTGCGCAATCTGCACAGCTGCTTATTTTGTCTTAGGGCGCATTGCGGCCGGGAGATCCGCCCGCGATGCTTGCGGGGGTTTACAATCTTCCCGCTCTGTTTGCGGGAATTTGATGCCCAAAAATGTCCTGATATTCTTTCTAATCTTTCTTGTGGGCTTTTCTTCGATGAAGCTTTGCTCTTCGAGGACGAGCATATACGAAGGCCTTGCCAAAGACGGCGAAGTTGCTCGCGCAGAGGGCATAGTAATGAGCGTCTCTATAAGGAAGGGGAGCTACGACATAATCCTCGACTGCGGGGCGGAAAATCTCCTTGTAAGGCTTAGGGGCTCGGAAGAAGACTCGGAATTCGTCTACGGCCTTGCAGGAAGGCACTGTCGCTTTCAGGGCAAGCTGAGCTGCCCGGACGGCAGGCGGAACTTCGGTTGCTTCGATTACGGCCTCTATCTGCGTTCGCGAAACATCCGCAGAATAATGAATGTCTCGCGCTTCAGAGTGGAGGCGGGGGAACTTAAACTTCCTCTGCTGCGTTTTCTTTCGCTGCGCAGGGGAAGATTTCTGTCTTCGGCTCGCAAGCTCCTCGATGAACGAAGCTTCGCCCTGCTCTGCGGTCTGATGTTCGGTGAGAAGGGCTATATGGATGAGGATCTGTATGAGAGCTTTAAGCGGGGCGGAGCGGCGCACGTTCTGGCGGTTTCCGGGCTGCATGTAGGTCTAGTATGCGTTGTAATTTTGAAGCTCTTCGGAGGGCGGCGAAACAAGTTTACCCACGGCGCGATGTTTTTCTTTCTGCTTTGCTATGTCTGCCTCTCCAATTTCTCCGCCTCCGTGATGCGAGCCGCCCTGATGGTATCGCTTCGGATAGCAGCTTTCGAACTCCGAAGGCGCTACGATATGCTGAGCGCCGCTTCGCTTGCGGCGATAATCTTTATGTCCTTAAATCCCTATCGACTCTTCGATGCGGGGTTTCAGCTTTCCTATCTGGCTGCTTATAGCCTTGGCGTCGCTCTGCCCTGGTTTGAGCTTAAATTTATGAAGCTAGCGGACGAAAGGAGGAGTCTGCGACTTAGGAAATTCGGGCACTTTGCAGCACCGGGTCTGGCGGTACAGCTGGGCATGGCGCCTCTTGCTGTGTATCATTTTCTGATCTTCAGTCCCGCGGGACTGATACTCAATCCAGCGGTAATAGCCATCGCGGGTCTGGCTCTTTTCGCGGGGCTGACGATGTTCGTGTCGGAGATGCTCGGCAGCGCCTTTCTGAGTGCGGGATTTTCCGGGGTAGCGCGGCTCTTTTGCCGCATCCTCATCGCCCTTATGAAAAGCGCGGAATTTTTGGGAGGGGCGATCTCCCTGCCCGCGCCGCCATTGGGGATGCTGATACTTTATTACGGGTTCTTCTTCTATTTCTTTTCTGAGAGAAGGTATCTGATGTGCAGAAAGTCTCAGCACGGCAGGACTCTGGCGCTGGCGTCGGTGATAATAGCCGCATCCTGCCTTCTTCCCGCGTCTTTGGGTATTTCCGACGGATATCTCCCCTGGAGCAGGGAATCGAGGAGCGTCGTCTTCTGCGATGTGGGGCAGGGGGAGTGCATGCACATCAGCTCGGGAGCTTTCGATGCGCTTGTGGATGGCGGTGGCTTTCGCATGAGTAATATCGCCGAGAATACCCTTCGTCCCTATCTCCTTAAAAATGGAGTGTCCTCGCTCGATCTTGCAATCGTGACTCATCCGGACAGCGATCATGCGCTGGGAATCCGTCAGCTTTCGCAGATTATGCCCATTAAAACTATAGCCTTTTCCTGCGTCTACGAGGGAAACGAGGAGATTTCGGAGGGTTACCGGGCGGATGAAATTATATATCTTGGTGCGGGCGATGTATTGGAATTGGGGGCGGCCCGAATCGTTGTTCTAGGGCCGCCCCGGGGCAGTCCTCCGAAGGAGGACGACAACGAAAACTGCATAGTCTGCATGCTCCACATCGAGGGCGTTCGAATGCTTCTTACGGCCGATATTCCCATGGAGACGGAAAATCTGCTGCTCGATGCGGGGGTGGATCTGCGCTGCGATCTTCTTAAGGTCGGCCATCACGGCAGCGCGGGATCGACGGGGGAGGAATTTCTCGCCGCTGCCGGGCCGGGCTCGGCACTGATATCCTGCGGGCGCGGGAACAGCTACGGACATCCTGCGGAGCGCGTCATTGAATTACTCTCGGAATTGGGTATAATTGTACTCAGGGTCGACGAGCACGGAGCCCTTGCATTCAAGGGAATGGCCGACGGCTTTATGATTTTTGAAAACGCTTCAAAGGATGCGATATGGCATATTCCGGCAACTCAAAAATGAATAGAGAACACCCCTTCAGAACGCTGGTAAAACTCGTCGGGGCGGGTCAGTATCCCCAGGTGATGTTGCT
>JAAZLU010000126.1 GCA_012799165.1 Clostridiales bacterium | reverse complement strand
GTAGAGCCGTATCTGCATGCCATAGTCATTTTTCAATACCGAAAGCCGCGCGTTTTCGTCCCCTACGCCGAGGCGTCCCGTCTTGTAGTCCGCCAGAGTCCATCCGCCGTCGTTTCGAAATGCGCAGTCTATGACCCCCTGTACGAGCACGCTGCGCCCCTTGTAATCGCTCCTCAAAGTGAAGGGTTTTTCCTTTATTAGCTGTTCGGCAGCAAGAGCCTGCCGGCCTATCTCGGAGGAGAAAAATGCCGAAATCTTCCTCTCGTCCACCGCTTCGGCCTCGGCCTCGGACAATTTGTTTTCCCGGACCAAAGTTTCCATAAAACTCCTGACGCTCGCGGGATCCTTGCCCTCCGAGCTAAATGGGATATATTCCATAACCCTGTGGTAGGCCGTGCCCCTCGCTGCGGCATCCAGGAGCCTGCGCTCGTCCATAAAATCGGGTAGCCTTCCCTTTTCCTTCACGAAGCCCTCAGAGGCTTCCTCTCGCTGCTCCGCAGCCATCTCCGAAACGCTGTATTTTCGCTTCTGTAACTCCCTCTCCTCCGGGCTGTAGTCGAAGAAGAGTCTCCTGCTTATCTCTTCCCTGCTGACGGGAAGCTCACTCTCGTCGACATCGAAGCCCTCGTCGAGATAGCGTTCGAGCTGCATCCTTGCGCTGCTTTCTTCGCCGGAGGCGACCGCCAAATCGGATCTCGACACAAAATGAATATTCTCGTCGGGAATGAGCGCGAGCAGCGGCTCCAGATAGCGCGGAAGAGCGTGAGAAGGCCTGGGAACAATCGCGCGCACACTGCTCAGCTTCTCCTCCGGCTTTCTGCAGACCCCGCTCATCACGAGAATATCCCTTGCCCGCGTGAAAGCCACATAGAGCAACCTTATCTCCTCGGCTATCTGATCCTTCTCTATGCGCCTCTCGATCAGTTTCATGGACAGAGGATTGTAATAGAGGCCACTGCGCGGCTTTACCAGCCTCATCGCGGCGCCAAAATCTCTATGAAAGATAAGATTGCTCTTACGAGTATCGCCTTTAAGCTCCCTGCCTATGCTGCAGACGAGTACGAAGGGAAATTCAAGCCCCTTGCTCTTGTGGATGCTCATGATGCGAACGACATCGTCGGCCTCGGAAAGCATCTTTACCTGCCCCGCCTTGAGTTTGCCGCCGCCCCTATTTACCGCGTCTATAAAATCGATAAAGCCGTAGAGCCCACCGGCGTTCTCGCTCTCGTAGGCTGCCGCCTTATCCGCGAGAGCCTGAAGATTAGCCATGCGCTGAGCCCCCGCAGGAACCGAGGATGCAAAGATACCGTATCCGGTCTCTCTTAAAAGTTGCCAGATGAAATCCGCCAGAGGCATGTAGCTCGACTGCAGCTGCCAACGGTCGAGCTTGGACAAAAAGTCCGCACATCGGTCTTTCAGCTCTCCTTCCGGTCCCTCCTGCGCGTAGCTTCTGAAGGCCTCGTTGTAGGGAACCCGCATTTCCCCCCTGCCGCCTGCCCATATCCTCACTGCAGCGAGCTGAGACGCGTTGAAACCGAAGACGGGAGAGCGAAGCACGCTCAGCAGCGGAATATCCCGACTTCGGTTATCTATTATGCGAAGGAGATTCAAAAATATCTGAATTTCTATGGTATCGAAGTAACCGGAATCGCGCTCGAGATATACGGGGATCCCTGCGTCGCTTAAAGCCTTGTACATTATCTCCGCCCAGGTTTGCGTCTTTCTCATCAGCAGCGCCATATCCCTGTACTCCAAGGGGCGCTCCTGCTGCCTTTTATCGTCAAATATGGGTTTTCCATGGTATTTCTTTATTATCCGGACAGCCTGCAGAGCCTCGAGCTCGGCGCTCTGCATCTCCATTATCTCCGAATCGATAAGCCCTTCGGGAAAATCTTCGCCGTCCTGCGGGGGCTCATCCCCCCGATTCGATTCCGTCTCCTCGTCCGAATCCGCCTCCGAGCCCTCCTTAGGCACGAAACTGTCGATCAAATAAAACTCGGGGGGATACGAAATTGGCCCCTCGTAGGAACTGCCCTTGACGAGTATTTCGTCCTCGCCGTAGTCCATGCCGCAGTTATCTCGGGTCATAAGCTTCTCGAAGATATAATTGACAAAATCTATTATCTCCTTCTTGCTGCGAAAGTTATTGCTCAGGTCGACGACGCGACCGTCGCCGCCTGCTTTGTAGGCTCTATAACACTCGAGAAAGATTTCCGGCTCCGCGTTGCGGAACTTGTATATGCACTGCTTAACATCGCCCACCATAAAGACATTGTCGCCCTTGGAGACGGCCGATATGAGCTCGCCCTGAATGCTGTTTATATCCTGATATTCATCGACGAAGATGTACTCGAACTTTTCGCTGTACTCCCGTCGCACCTCATCATTTTTAAGTATTTTTAAAGCGAAGTGCTCCAGATCCGAAAAATCCAGAACCCCAAGCTGCATCTTACTCTCCGCGTACAGCTTCGCAAAATCCTCCGTCAGGGATATTAGTGTGGCGAGAGGCTTTCTGAGAAGCTCTTGCTCCACTTTAAGATTTTCGCAACTCGCATCCGCATAATTGTCCTTCAGAAAGCGCAATTCGGCCTTCGCGACATTCCTAAGCGCAGTCACCTGATCCTTTAGAATCTCCCAATCGGCCTTTTCCTGATTGGTCGATCGCATCTGCACGAATTTGTAATTGTCCTTCAACACGGCGAAGTCAACGCTTTCGAGGGCCGCCGCAATACTTTCTATGGCCGATATATCCTCAGCGTTTTTTGCCCTCATATTCGGCAAATCGAAGAGCAATCTGTCGGCTTCCTTCATCGATTCCAGCGCGTAGTCGATTCTGCTCTCGGCCTCATCTTTTAGAAATTCCATATACAAGTCCACGAGCTCGGCGCTCTCGGATATTAAATGCTCCGTCCAGGACTTGGGATCGGGGATATTGCGGAGTGCTTCGTAAAATTCAGAGACCATAACGCGCAGCTGCTCGTCGCCGCCGGGGCCCGCATAGCTGTCCGCAAAGGCCAGAAAATTTTCGTCCTTCGCTTCGTATTTACTGCTCAGCAATTCATCCATGGCTTCCCGCTTGAGCAGAGCCTGCCTCGACTCGTCGCATATGCGCAAATTAGGCTTTATGCCTATCACATGATAGTAGTTATGCACTACCTCCATGGCGAATTTGTGAAAGGTACTTATATTCGCACTAGGAAGAAGAGAAAGCTGCCTGCGCAGCATATCCTTTCGCTCCACATCCGCTCCGCTTGAAATGAGCTCAGCACTAAGAGACTTGTAGATTCTTTCCTTCATCTCCGCCGCCGCGGCATTGGTGAAAGTTACGACCAGCATCCTGTCAAGACCTACTCCCTTATCGACGAGCAGCCGCCTTACCCTCTCGACGAGCACGGCTGTCTTGCCGGAGCCCGCCGCCGCAGAAACCAGCATATTTCCTTCAGTTTTGTCGATGGCTTCCAGCTGCCTTTCGGTCCATTTCATTCGATTCACCTCCCGATAATTATACACTAATGAGCCTCCCTTTTGTGATAGAATGGGGGAGAAAGACAGGCGGTGCAGAGGACGCCGCTCGGAGGATAAAATGAAAATACCGGTAATACTTTGCATAATGGACGGCTACGGATTGGGCCCCTGCGGCAGGGGCAACGCCATCGAAAGCGCCCGAAAACCAAACTTGGATAAATTATTTTCACAGTTCGAAAGCACGAGCCTGCAGGCAGGCGGACGCGCGGTAGGCCTCCCCGAAGGACAGATGGGCAATTCGGAGGTCGGACACATGAATATAGGTGCCGGGCGCGTGGTCTGGCAGGATCTTCTGCTCATTTCGAACGCAATAGATGACGGAAGCTTCTTCGAAAATCCCGCCCTCATCGAAGCGGCTGAGCGAACCAAGAACGCGGGAGCGCTCCATATCTTCGGACTGATGTCCGACGGAGGGGTTCACTCGCATATAGACCATATAAAGGCTCTTGTGAAGCTCGCTGCAGACAGAGGCGCGAAGAAGATTTTACTGCACTGCTTTATGGACGGCAGGGATACCGCACCCGATTCGGGCGCGGGCTATCTGCGCGATATGGAAAGCTTCCTCGCGAAGCTTGGAAGAGGTCAAATCGCCAGCATCTGCGGCAGATATTACGCGATGGATAGAGATCGGCGCTGGGAGAGAATTAAACAAGCCTACGATATGCTGATTTCCCCACCCGCGAACAGGCCCGCAAGCGCCTTGGAATGTATAGAGCGTGCATATGCGGCAGGCACGAGCGATGAGTTTATAAAACCGATGGCATGCAGGGGTTTTGAAGGCATAAGGAGCGGCGACTCGATAATCTTTGCGAACTTCCGCCCGGACAGAGCCAGAGAAATTACGAGGGCTTTTACGGATCCCGAATTCGATGCATTCGATCGTCCCGAGGCACCGAGCAATATCTTCTTCGTCTGCATGACTCAATACGACCCGACAATTCCCAATGTCTCGGTCGCCTATCCCCCCAAGGAACTCGAGAATGTTTTGGGTGAATATATTTCCACCAAAGGCTTCCGGCAGCTGCGAATAGCCGAGACTGAAAAATACGCCCATGTAACCTTCTTCTTCAACGGCGGAAGGGAGATTCCATTTGAAGGCGAGGAACGTATATTGGTACCCTCGCCTAAAGTCGCAACATACGATCTTATGCCGGAGATGAGTGCCTTCGAGGTCGCAGCCCGGGCTGCGGCACACATTAAATCGGACGCAGCGGAACTTACCGTAATCAATTTCGCAAACTGCGACATGGTGGGTCATACGGGAGTCTTCGATGCCACCGTAAAGGCGGTGGAGGCAGTCGACAGCTGCATAAGAGTAATAGCAGAGGCCGCCGCCGAGGCGAGAGCCTGCCTGCTCGTTACAGCCGATCACGGAAACGCCGACCAAATGCTGGACGAACAGGGGAATATAGTGACAGCGCACTCCGTAAACCCCGTACCCTTTATTTTGTGCGATTACTCCAAAAAAT
>JAAZLU010000125.1 GCA_012799165.1 Clostridiales bacterium | reverse complement strand
CAGCGTCTATAACCATCACCGCGCTGTCCACCGATGTGAGTATTCTGTAGGTATCCTCTCCGAAATCGTTATGGCCCGGAGTGTCCATTATAGAAATTAACTTGTCCTCGTACTCGAACTGCATAACGGAGCTCGTTACCGAAATGCCCCTCTGCTTTTCGATTTCCATCCAGTCGGAAGTGGCATATTTGGCGCTCTTTCGGGCCTTGACCGTGCCCGCCTGACGTATGGCGCCTCCGTGAAGGAGGAGTTTTTCCGTGAGCGTAGTCTTTCCTGCGTCGGGATGGGATATTATCCCGAATATCCTGCGCTTTGCTATCTGCTCTGAAATTTTATTTTCTTTCATATATCATCTATTATCAGTATTCTTCTCAGCTTAAATCTAAACCCTTTATTCCTATATATGCCAGCATGCGACTCGTGTCCGCGGACCTTCTGTACGAATAGAATAGCTCCTCTTCGCAGCAGGTGCATCGCGATGAAACCTCGATTTCTCCGACAGATTCGAAGCTCAGAATATGTGCATTTATTCCCTTCAAATCCAAAAATGGCTTCCCTGTTCTGCCAGCGTAACAATACTCTTCCGCCCAAGGATATTTTTCAAGAAAACTCTGCGCCACATCTTCGCCGACCTCAAAACAGCAGGCTCCTATCCCCGGCCCTATATGTGCAACTATATCTTCGGGCTCGCAGCCGTAAACTTCCTTCATGCGTCGCACTAAACTCGCAGCGATGCCGGCAAGCGTCCCGCGCCAGCCCGCATGCGCAAGTCCCACGCAGCGCTTTACCGGATCGCAGGTCCATACGGGTATGCAGTCTCCGTTGGAAGTGGTAAGAAGTATGCCCGGGACATTGGTAACAGCCCCGTCACAGTCCTCAAAATCTATGTAGCCCTCGGAGTTAAGTTCGACATCCCCGACCGCCTCGATATGGGCGCCGTGAATCAGGGCGAGCCTAACGACCTTCCAATCATCACAAAAACTCGCCCGAAAGGCCTTAGCCCTGTGAGGCTTGCAGGAAAACCCTACTTCAAGAGGCAAGCACAGCGAAGCGCTGCGCAACATATCTTTTATGACCATAACCATTCACACAAAAAACCCCTCCGCATTTCAAGAAGCATGAGGGGTCTTGATATCGCTTCTATAGCGCCGCTTTAGCAGCCTCGACGACCTTGCTGAATCCGGCCGGGTCGTTGATGGCCATCTCCGAGAGCATCTTCCTGTTGACGCTTATGTCCGCCTTCTTAAGCCCGTCCATAAGCCTGCTGTACGAGATGCCGTTGGCCCTTGCGGCTGCGTTGATTCTCGCAATCCAGAGGCGTCTGTACTCTCTCTTCTTAAGCTTGCGGCCCATCTGTGCGCTGCGAAGCGCCCTCATGACCGCCGGATTTGCTGCGGAGAAGACCTTGCGTCTCGCACCGTAGTAACCCTTTGCCAATTTTAATATTCTCTTATGCTTTCTTCTGGCGTTTGCGCCCATCTTTACTCTTGCCATCTTTATTGCCTCCTACTTTCCAACCAGCACACTCTTGATTCTCTTGTGATCTGCGGAGCTCAATATAGTCGACTTGCGCAGATTCCTCTTTCTCTTCGCGGTCTTCTTAGTAAGAATATGGCTCTTGTATGCCTTGTATCTCTTTACCTTACCCGTGCCGGTAATTTTAAATCTCTTCATCGCCCCTCTGTGGGACTTCATCTTCTTTCCCATATCGATCTTCCTTCCTGTCTATTGTTCGGCGTCGCCCTTTTGTTTCTCGGCCTCCGCCTTCATGGCCTTGGCGAGCTTTTCCTTCTCCCTCTCGGTCTTCGGAGCAATTATCATAGATAAGTTGCGCCCTTCCAGTGTGGGAGCTCTCTCTATGTTCCCAATCTGTGCAAACTCCGCCGCAAAACCAAGCATAGTCTCCTTGCCCTTGTCGACGTAGCCCATCTCCCTGCCGCGAAAGCGCATGTTGACCTTGACCTTGTCCCCGGCCTCGAGGAATTTATTGGCGAGCTTCGCCTTAGTGGCCAGGTCGTGTTCCTCGATGAACACCCCTAAACGCACCTCCTTGAGTTCCATGACCTTCTGCTTTTTTCGCGCCTCCTTCTCCCTCTTTTGCTGATCGTAACGGTACTTTCCGTAATCCATCATCTTGCAAACCGGCGGAGCGGCGTTGGGGGAAATGTTTACAAGGTCGAGATTTGCTTCCGCAGCCAAGGCCAGAGCCTCCTTGAGAGACACTATCCCTATCTGCTTACCGTCCGCTGCTATAAGGCGGACTTCTCTTGCACGAATCTCTTCGTTTACTAAGTTTTGTTTGCTAATTGCTCTTACCTCCGAGTAAATAAAAAGAGCGGACGCATAGTTTCCGCTCTAAAACCGCCTCTGCGGTCCTCTTCGCAATTGACCTTTTCGGCACAGCCTTAAGGTGAGAAGCGGATACTTCTGCTTAATACGCGTGTATTATATTGATAAGTTGGGAAGATGTCAAGCGAAATCAGTTGAAATACCTAAAAACTCCCTTAACAAGCCCGATTATTCTGCATTCGTCGACTATTATCGGTTCCATACTGCTGTTTCGAGGCTGAAGTCTTATGCGGCCCTTTTCCTTATAGAAAGCCTTGACGGTG
>JAAZLU010000124.1 GCA_012799165.1 Clostridiales bacterium | reverse complement strand
TGGCCCTGGCTATACCTACCCTCTGCTGCTGGCCGCCCGACATCTGGCTGGGCCTTCTGGAGTCGTAGCCCTTTAGGCCGACGCCCTCCAGCGCTTTTTTGGCACGCCTGTTTCTCTTGTCCTTTTCCACGCCGCGAAGCGCAAGCGGCAACGCAACATTCTCCAGAGCTGTCATACTGCCGATCAGATGATAGGCCTGGAATATAAAACCGATGTTCTTCTGTCTGAACAATGTAACCTGAGCTTCGTTCAGCTTGTGAACGGGTATCTTGCCGATCCATATTTCGCCCTTCGTGGGCTTTTCAAGACCGGCCACCATATTGAGAAATGTCGATTTACCCGAACCGGAAGTTCCGAGAAATGCTACAAACTCCCCCTTCTCTATGTCGAGGCTTACATTGTCCAAAGCCACGACTCTCTCCTCACCCATGCGATACACCTTCCTGAGGTTTTTCACCCGGATAAGCGCAGATTCACTCATTTAGGATCCCCCTTTTATCTATTAACACAAGAAGTGTACTATAAGTAATAGTACACTTCAAGTACTTTTTTATTTTTTTCTATCTCGTTTAAATCCGAACTCTTAAGAATGTTTTCTTACCTCTCTTAAAGAGTATACCCTCCCCTTCGAGCATATCCTTTGTTATAAGCTGCTTGGGATCCATAACCTTCTCTCCGTCCATGAGCAGTCCGCCCTGTTCTATGGTTCTAAAGCCTTCGCTGTTCGAAGGTACCAGGCCAGCCTCTTTAATGAGGGCCACAATTCCAAGCCCATCACCTATTAATGATGATTCCAGAACAGCCTCCGGCACATTGGACATGCCTTCGCCGCCTTCACCGAATGCAGCCCTTGCGGCCTGCTGAGCCTGCTCGGCCTCCTCCGCCCCGTGAACCAACTTCGTAACTTCGTAGGCCAGGATTTCCTTCGCCTTGTTTATCTCCGAGCCCTCGAGTGCCGATAGCCGCGCGATTTCGGCCAGCGGCAGGAAGGTGAGCATCTTAAGACAGTTCTCCACATCGGCGTCGTCCACATTTCTCCAATATTGATAGAAATCGTAGGGGCTGGTCTTGTTTGCATCCAACCAGAGCGCGCCCTGCTGACTCTTGCCCATCTTGGTTCCGTCCGACTTGGTGAGCAGTGCAAAGGTCATGCCGTAGTAGTTATCTCTTCCCAGAACCCTTCTCGCAAGGTCTCTTCCTGCAAGGATATTCGACCACTGGTCGTTTCCTCCGAACTGAATCTTGCAGTCTATGTCCCGGGCCAAGCAGTAGAAATCGTAGGCCTGAAGCAGCATGTAATTGAATTCGAGGAAGGATAGACCCTTCTCTAGCCTCTGCTTAAAGCACTCGGCTCGCAGCATCTCGTTTACGGAGAAGTGCTTTCCGATGTCCCTCATAAATTCTAGATAGTTTACATCGCGCAGCCAGTCCGCGTTGTTTACGCTTATCGCCTTGCCGGACAAGGGCTCTCTATTCTGTCCGCCCTTTTCCAGCACGCCTTCCGAAGGAGTGTGCTTCCAATCATCATCGAAGTCTAGAAAGCGGTCGAAGAGCTTCTTAAACTTGCGGCCATTTTCGTCTATCTCCTCCGCGCTCATCATCGCGCGGGCGTCCGAGCGTCCGGAGGGATCACCGATCATGGTGGTTCCACCGCCAATAAGAACGATAGGCGTATGGCCGTATTTCTGCATGTACATCATTATGATGACCTGCATAAAGTGGCCCACGTGCAGGCAGTCCGCCGTGGGGTCGAATCCTATGTAGAACTTTACCTTCTCTTTTCCGAGCAACTCCCTTATGCCCTCGTCGTCCGTGGTCTGTTCGATAAAACCGCGCTCCGAAAGCACATCGAAGACATTCTTATGTTCGCTCACATTATCCGGGATTTGAAACATTTCCTTCTCCTGTTATATATGACGCTTAATTTTTTATTTTGTTCCGTAGAGTCTGTCGCCGGCATCGCCGAGGCCCGGAACGATGTAGGCATCCTCGTTGAGATTCCAATCCTTGGCCGCGATATAAATATTTACATCGGGGTGGGCATTTTGCAAAACCTCTATGCCTTCCGGCGCAGCTATAAGGCAGAGGAAATTGATATTCTGTCCGCCTCTTGCCTTTATAAAGTTGACCGCCGCCACCGCCGAACCGCCGGTCGCAAGCATCGGATCCACGATAAATACTTCCCTCTTGTCGATGTCCGCGGGCAGCTTACAGTAGTATTCCACAGGCTCGTGGGTATCGGGGTCCCTATACAAGCCTATGTGACCCACCTTGGCGTTCGGTATGAGGCTCAGCATTCCGTCCACGAATCCCAGGCCTGCGCGCAGTATCGGAACTATGGCGATATCCTCTCCTTCGAGCATCTTAGCGGTACACTTGGTTATGGGAGTCTCTATCTCCACATCCTTTAGCGGCAGATCTCTGGTGGCCTCGAAGGTCATCAGTGTAATAACTTCTCTTGCGAGGTCCCTGAAATCCTTTGTGGATGTCTGCTTCATCCTCATCATGGAAACCTTGTGTTGAATAAGCGGATGTTCGAATACGTGTATCTTACCCATTTTTCCCTCCCGGGTTACTCAGAAATAAGTTGCGGATTTATTTTTTGCGGCAACTGCGGCCGCGCTTTAAACGATTACATTCCATCCAGCATGGCGACTCTGTCGGCATGGTAGTCGCCCAGAAATTCGTTGTTAAGCCAGATATCTACATATTCTATCGCCTGCTCGGCTGAGAGTATCCTGCCTCCCAAGGCGAGCACGTTTGCGTTGTTATGCTTCTTAGCCATCTCAGCCATGTATGTGTTGGTAACCACGGCGCAGCGCACGCCTTTAACCTTATTCGCCGCCATGCCGATGCCGATGCCAGTTCCGCAGCAGACGATGCCGAGATCTGCTATGCCTTCGGTTACGGCGCGGCCGACGGCCCTTCCGTATATCGGGTAATCCACTCTCTCGCCGTTGCAGCCAAGATCTATGCAGTCTATACCCTGAGCCTTCAGATGTTCGATGAGGGCGAGCTTCAACTCGTATCCTCCGTGGTCGCAGCCAAATGCTATCTTCATATCAAGCCTCCTTTACAACGTAGCCCGCAGCCTTGAGCATGCGGTTCATGACCGAATAATTTATCTCCTCCGAATTGTCCAGAGCGGAGGCGAGTATAATATCCACTCCATCCTCATCCATTTGTCGCAGATCCTTGAAGAGATTCTGCGCAGCCTCGCGGCCGTCTTCATATATTATAGTGCCGACACGCTTTCCCTGAGCTCTAAGAGCCCGGGCATCCTCGAGTATAGCCTCGCGAACTTTCGACGAGTCTCCCCTGTAGAGCATCATCTCCGCGCGCGGAGTATAATGCCTGTATTTCGTGCCCGGAGACTTCGGCGCCGTCTGCGCATCCGCCTCTTCCGCAAGCGCAGGGTCGTAGCCGCAGGCGATTCCCAGCACCTCGCTTATGCGGGCGGGGGTAATCAGACCCGGGCGAAGTATTTGCGGGCTGTCCGGGAGGGTCATATCTATTACCGTAGACTCTATGCCTCCGATGCAGGGCTCTCCTATTATTATCGCATCTATCTTGCCGTCCAGATCGCTTCGCACATGCTCCCAGCGCGTGGGGCTGGGGCGTCCGGAGATGTTCGCGGAAGGCGCCGCAAGCGGCGTACCCGCATACTCGATGAGCCTCCTTGCGACCTCATTTGCCGGGCATCGCAGCGCGACCGTGCTAAGACCACCCGTCGTCTCGTCCGGGACCTCGGCCCTCTTGGGAAGGACCATGGTCATAGGGCCGGGCCATATCGCATCTGCCAATTTCCTCGCATTATCGGGAAAGCTCTCGGCCACCCTCAGGACATCTCCTACCTTTGCAATGTGCACAATCAGCGGATTGTCGCTCGGTCTGCCCTTGGCCTTGTATATTTTGACTGAAGACTGCGCGCTCATGGCATCGCCGCCGAGGCCGTAGACCGTCTCGGTCGGAAAGGCTACCAGCCCCCCGGCCCTGATTATCTCCGCGGCTTTGCGCAAATCCGCATCTTCTATTGTCAAGTATTTCGTATCCATTCGCATCGCGCGATTTTGTTTCCTCTTAATTCGCCACGGAGGCATCGAAACTCTTCATCTTCTCGGCTTGGTCGCTCATCGTAAGCGAGTCGACAATCTCGTCTATATCGCCGTCGAGGAAGCTGTCGAGTTTATAGAGCGTAAGCCCTATGCGGTGGTCTGTTACGCGGCCCTGCGGGAAATTGTAGGTGCGGATGCGCTCGGAACGGTCGCCGCTGCCCACCTGAATTCGGCGCGCCTCGGACTGTTCTCGTTCCTGCTCCTCCTGCATCATCGCGTAGAGCCTCGCGCGCAGCACGCCGAAGGCCTTGTCCTTGTTCTTCATCTGAGACTTTTCGTCCTGACAGGTTACGACCAGACCCGTCGGTATATGGGTGAGCCTCACCGCAGAATCGGTGGTATTTACACACTGGCCGCCGTGGCCGCTGGCGCGGTACACATCGACGCGCACATCATTGGGATCTATCTCCACCTCTACATCGTCGACCTCGGGCATTATCGCCACCGTCGCCGCACTGGTATGAATCCTTCCAGAGCTCTCGGTCTCGGGAACCCGCTGCACGCGGTGAACTCCGGACTCGTACTTGAGCCTCGAATATGCGCCCCTGCCTTTGATTAAAACGACGGCTTCCTTTACACCGCCGATTCCCGTGTCGCTGAGGTCCAATATCTCCGTCTTCCAACCGCATCGCTCGGCATAGCGGGTATACATGCGCAGAAGATCGGCTCCAAAGAGGCCCGCTTCCTCGCCTCCCGTACCCGCGCGGACTTCGAGTATTACGTTCTTCCCATCGTTGGGGTCCTTGGGCAGAAGTGCAATCTTAAGCTCCTCCTCGAGCTGGCAAGAGCGTTCCTCGAGGCTCGCGAGCTCCTCCTTGGCCATGGCCTCCATCTCTTCGTCCATGCCATCTTCATCGAACAGCTGAGCGGTGCTCTCGATCTCCTCGAGCACCTTTTTGTATTCCTTGTAAACGCTAACCACGGGCTCAATCTCGCTCATCTCTTTCATGCATGCCTGCCAATGAGTCTGATTTGCAATCACCTCGGGGTCGGAGACTGTCATCGCCAATTCTTCGTATTTCTTTTGTATAAAGTCTAATTTTTTGAGCATATCTCTTCCTTATTACTAATAAATCTATATCCGATGAATTATAACACATCCAAGGCTATAATAGTGTTACAACGCTTTCAACTTATCATAAATAATCAAAGAAAGCGTTATATCACAACTAGGACAATAATGGTGATACAACATTTCCTACTTATAATTTAGTTAAACCAGAGAAAATGTTTTACTTGGCTATGCACCCGTCACGGTCTATGCCCTAATTCGAAGATACCCGGGTCGATTTCTTTCAAAAACTCTAAAACAGTTCAATCCGCCCAAGCAAAAAATCAATCAAATTGCAATGGAGTATCCCGTTATCATCATAAAAATTATGGGGTATATCCATTCGTATTATAATCTTCTTAAAAAAATCTTTTGCAAGCAAAAGAGACTCAAGCTCGGATGATGACTTGTCCGGAGTGTCTATTCTAAAAGAGGATTGGATATATATTTTTTTATCCGCATTGTTTACCACAAAATCAATCTCTTTCTGAAGATTCCGACCTTTCGTCCTGTCGATTACTACGCCCACATCGACTGAGTATCCGCGCCGAATCAGCTCGTTATAGATGATATTTTCCATAATATGACCCGGATCGTATTGTCTGTAATTAAGCCTCGCATTTCGGAGCCCAATGTCAACATAGTAATACTTATTGGGATATTTGAAATACTTTTTACCTTTTACATCGTAACGTCTAGCCACAGATATAAGAAAAGAATCCAAGGCATGCTGAATATAGTTAGACACCATTGCGGAATTAATTTCCTCCTTGTTAGTGTCGGACAGCACATTCGCAATATTAGTCGGATTAGTCAGCGAACCTATTTGAGATGCTAACAAATCTAGTATGTTATTCAAAACATCGGTGCGTTCAATGCCGTTGCGCTCAACTATATCTTTGATATAGACTTCCTTAAAAAGCGAAGATAAATACTCCTTTTTGTCTTGCTCATTATCCATATAAAGAATTCTTGGCATCCCACCGTAAATTGTATATCTATCAAAAGCAGTTTTTTCATCACCGCCGACGGCAGAATAAAATTCTTCAAACGAAAACGGATATATGTTAATCTGCGTAGCCCTGCCTCTGAATTCCGTGGCTATATCGGATGACAATCCTTTTGAATTGCTGCCTGTTACATATACATCAAGATTTTTATATGCCTTAAGCTCGTTTAGCATATCGTATATTGTAACAAGCGTATTCCCGTGTTCACTATCTAGAAAAGGTCTAGTAAGCTGAACTTCATCAATAAACAAATAAAATTTATTATGAACATTATCTTTTACTATGGACTCCACATAATCACAAAGTGTAATCGGATTCCTATACTTGTAAAAACGCCTTTGGTCTAGGGCTAACTTTATAATTCGGTCATTTGGCACTCCTGTTGACATTAAATATTCATAAAACAACTCGAACAAAAGAACCGATTTCCCGCATCTGCGAATACCGGTGATTACCTTTATTTCGCCATTCCACATAGAACGAATAATGCGATTCAAATAAAAATCTCTTTTTACCATATTTCACCTCGAACTTGCGACGCATGCGTCGCAACTTATATGTCTAATATAAATTATTTGTCCGAAAAATCAAGACCATTACTCAAAAAAACATTATTCTTTCAAAAAACACAAAGTAGGTTTAGGAAGAGCTTCAACTTTATTTCATGCTATCAAATTACAAAGACGAAGCACACCAGACAGTTATAGATAAAATGCATCCAGCCAAGCAAAAATACAGTCTCTTCGGACCTCTTGGTTTTAATATAGAACGCATATAGGCTAAAGAGCATCGCAACGAAGAATTGCTTAACATTGCCATTCATTGCAAGATGAAGTCCCGCAAAGATAAGTGAAATTAAAAATATTGACGGAAATTTTCGACGAAAAATGGAAAGTAAAACTTCATAAAAGTAGACTCGAAAAAAGATCTCTTCTGAAAACGCGATTATAAGCTGAGCAATTATATGGCCGCATAAACTCTGAAAACCATAGGGATAAGCCGACAAAAAGCTAACATCTTGAAAAAGCGAGAATGCAGCAAAAAGCGCAAGCGAAAACAGCAATGCATATAGCAACCCTGGAAAGAGGTCTTTCGGTATTTCCCGGCAATCTTTAAAGACCGCAATGTCATAGTCTTTTTTTAGAAGTACATAGCTTCCTATTAGCACAAATATATTATAAACAATTGTTACAAAATAAGAGCTTTTGATTATATCGGCAGCCATCAGGTAAACAAAACAACACTGTATGCAAACAAAGCTTGTAAAATTCACAATGCGCTTCTTACCACTCACTATGTCGGGCTCCTTAAAAAGATTTATTGTACAAATTCGCACGATTAATCATATAGTACCATATCTTAAACTTTTTTTTCGCAAGTCATTCTCTAAGGAACTTGCCCGAAGGATCGAAAAAAACTATGTAAAATATTAAACCGGACTTTACAAAGCGCAAGAATGTAAAATCGTCGATTATTTTACATGCACTTTACAATTCCGTAAAAAATTCTGTTACATTTAGAGACACAATTTACATTATGTAAACTTTTGCGTTTGTTCGCGAACATTTATCAACAGGCGGCTAAGCATTGAAAGCTTCGGACTCGCGAGCTATTTACATTTAATTCCTAACTATTTTCTTCAACTTATCCACATGGGGCTGTGGAAAAGTGCAAAGGGCTGCATGCTTGCAATTCCAATGGGTTCCCGAGTTCAAAATTTCGTCAAGCGAGAAGTTTTCCACAGTTTTGCAACTTATCATAAGGTATTTTTTTACAAAGCTTCATTTCATATAGCTTTGCGAGTTTTTCACCATTTTCTGGCATTTGGACAGCTGAAATTATTTCGCTCCTATGCTATAATCTTCACAATCTTAACGGAATAGAATCATGATAACAAAAGAAAGAGGGCTCAAGATGGCCACTGAAAAACTATTTCAAAATGATGCTTACCTCAAGGAGATGCATGCCGAAGTGACGGCTGTACGCATGCACGGCGGCAGAATGCAGATTGCCCTCGACCGCAGCGTCTTCTTCCCCGAAGGCGGAGGACAGCCCGCAGATCAGGGTTTTCTGGACGGGATTAAAGTCGTAGATGTCCAAGAGGACGCGGATAGCGGAGATATCTGGCATATTCTCGAAAAAGAAGGAGATTTCAAGCCCGGACAGAGGGTTTGCGGGCGCATAGACTGGGATAGGCGCTTCGACCACATGCAGATGCACTGCGGCGAACATATACTATCGGGACGCTTTCACGAACTCTTCGGCGTTGAAAACCGCGGTTTTCACATGGGCAGCGACTATATGACCATAGATATGGCTGCGCCTGAGGGCAGGCCGCTTACGGACGAACAGATCCGCGAAGCGGAAATCGCTTCCAACGAGATAATCTGGGAAAACCTGCCCGTCAGGATTTTGCGCTGCGAAAACAGAGAAGACGCGGAGAGGCTTCCCCTGCGCAAGCTTGCCGACTTCGTCGAAGGCGATGTTTCCGTGGTGCTGATAGGCGATGAGGAAAGCCCTGCGGATTGCTGCGCCTGCTGCGGCACTCATCCCCTGCAGACGGGAAGCGTCGGACTGATATCCGTGCTCAAAGCGGAAACCTACAAGGGCATGACCCGCCTGACCATCAAAGCCGGGCGCTTCGCGCTGGAAGAGTATATGCTTCGCTCGGATGCCGCGTCCGCTCTGGCAAAGAAATACTCCTGTGAGCTCGCGGAGCTTATCGAAAGGGATAAAATAAACGATGTAAAAAACGAAGAAATAAGAAGGGAACTCGCCGAGCTGAGGAGCGCAATTGCAAAGAAGGAAGAAGAAAAGCTGCGAGAGGCTCTTGACTCCGGCTCCGGAACTTTCGAGGCATTCACTTACGAACTTCAAAGCGCGAACGATCTTCAGGCCATGGCGAGCCGACTTAAAGATTCGCTCGTCGCGCCGCTCGCCCTCCTAAGCGAAAGAGACTGCACGGTGGTGATAGCGAGCCCCGGAGAGCCCGATGCGGGCAAACTCGTAGGGAATTTCGCAAAGCTATTCGCGGGAAAAGGCGGAGGAAACCGACAAATTGCAAGAGCTATATTCCAAAGCAGCGAAGACGCGAAAAAATTTATCGATCAATTGAAAGAAGAGCTTCGTTGAAGATCGGACAAGCTCTCTCCACACGGCATCAGACCACTGAAAGCAGAGACATGTAGGAAGATTTAGGGAATATTTTCTTAAGGCCGAGGAGTTGAACTCCTCGGCCTTTTTAATTCTTAAAATTCTCGGCTGCTTCGCATCGCAAGCTTCGAAGGTTTCAATCCCGCCCCGGCGCAAACTGCGAGCGCAACGCAGGATTAATTAATCGTCCCTATGTAGCAATATCCGTAATCGCTAAAGAAATACATCGTAATAGTTCCGCCATCGACCTCGAATTTCTCGTAAACCGCGGCAGGGTCGAGCTTAACCGAGCCGTCATCTTCCACGGCTACATATGCGAAAGTGTTATTTGCAGTAAGTTGCATCGGATTTTCGTAGACCACCGAGGCATTCGTAGCTTCTCCGCCGCTACTCATATCCTTAAAGACGCCCTCCACCGTGTAGCCTACGAGGGAGTTGCTTTTCGCAAAACATTCGGCGTCGAACTCTCTTCCGTCTTTGGGTGCGGGCATCCAGTTGCCGTCCGCATTCTGAACAATTTCGCTTTCGACGCGGATTACGCCCTGCGCGAGCTCACCCGTAACCTCCTGCTCCATGGACGGAATAATGTATGCCAGCCTCCTCTCCCAGCACCTCTTAAGCTGCGGCCAGCTGTAGCGGTGATAAGATGTGGTGTCGTCCGCGGAGTAGGAGTCGCTGCTGTAGAAGTAGAGATTGTCCTCGTTAACTTCGCCTTCGTAATCGTAGCCTATAAGGGTTATAAGGTGGCCGCCGGTCGGTCCGTAGGAGCCGTCCAGCCTGTTATAGCCGTCGCCGGCCTTGGGCGAATATTTAACCGAAATGCCTACGCTATGCCCCTTTGCTAGCTCCTGAAGCAGTATGTTAACATCGGCGTACTGGCAGTAGGCTTCAAAGCCGTAGAGTCCCGCCCCCGCCACCGTAAACGCCCAGTTTCCGAACATATTACTGCCGACATCCTTAATATTCAGCGCATATTCCTCGGGCAGCAGATCGAGCTCGGGTACGCGGCTGTTCATCATTACGGTCAGCGTAGTAGGACTACAGATGCTGCCGGAGACTGCCGGGTGCCTCACGCCCTGAGAATATGCAGGCGCCGTGTTATACACCTTGTCTGGCAGAGTCGCGAGGGGTTCCTCCGCGTAGGTCGCGACCATATTGCCGCCGTCGAAGGTCATAGTCATCGCGCGCAGCACCGGACTTTCCGCCTGCGCGGAGTCTCTGCGCAGCACGGCCTTCATCTGAACCTTGCTCGCGGCGGCCTTCGTGCAGATGAAGATATCCACGTCCACCTTCGCTCCGTCGGTACTCTTGTTCTGATTGGTGCCGCGCTTAGGATCGAAAGGAGAGAATTCGCCCCATGTAAGCCAATCCGTCCAGGCATCGTTGGTATATGCCTTAGCCCAAATCTCAACGCTTCCGCCGTCATAGATCGCCGCATTCCAGCAGGCCACCATGCGGTAAAACTCCTCTGTATCGTATTCGGCCGAAACAAAACTGCCTTCCGTGGCACCTTCCGAGAGGACTATGGCCCCGTCTCCTATATCGCCGACGATTTGAATATCGTTCTTCTCGGCTCCAGCCTCGAAGTCTGCCTCGGTGGTAATTTTAAGAAGGTTGCCTTCGACTTTTGGGGGCTCCTGAACTTCCGGAAGCTTATCCAGCTCCTGCACCGGATCTTGCCCGCTCTCCTTATTGCCGCAGGCGCCCAGCCCCGCAATCATGACCAGGCACAATAGCATGGCGGCAAAGCTTTTAACAGTTGCAGCAGTTTTCTTCATATTGTTTTCCTCTCTTTGCAATAATTGACCTATCCTTCGTATAGATGCATATAGTCTCGCAGACTCTTTTCCTGCCTCCCGCGCACACCCGGCATGCTGTCGGCGTGGTAGATGGAGCTTATGAGGGCCTCCTCGACGGCCTCGACGCCCGCCGCAAAGACAGGCGAAAGCTCATCGTCGTAAATCATATCGATATTCTTAAACTTCCCTTCATTAAAATGTTCTATCCTATTGGCAGTCGAAAATGCTATGGCGATATCTCCGCTCCCGTTGCCCGAATAAGAACCGGTGAGGGCCAGCGCATGAGCCGCCCTGTTTGCAAGTCTCTTGAGCTGCCGACAAATCATCGGGATATCGGTCGCGATTACGATTATACAGGAACCCTTGTCCTCCTTTATTCGCTCGGCTTTAATCCGCCTTCCGATGTAATCGCCTCCGATGACGAGCCCGTCGCTCGAACCGTAGTTCGTCAGGGCTATCGCGCCTATAGTATAATCTTTGCCTCCTATTTCCACGAGTCTGGATGCGGAGCCGATTCCGCCGGACAGACCCATCATCTCCATGCCCGTGCCCGCGCCCACCGAACCTTCCTCGAAGATTTCGGAGGCACTCTCAATCGCCTGCCTCACATGCTCTTCGCGGACATGCAGTCCGCGTATATCGTTGAGCTCGCCGTCGTTGCACTCGGTAACCACGCAGTTGACCGTGCCCGTCTCGACACCTATCTCGGGGTTCATCTCGAGCATATATTTTACGCTCGCTGTAAGCGCTGTGCCCACGGAGAGTGTGTTGGTCATTATAATCGGCGACTCCAAAGTCCCCAGCTCCTCCATCTGAACCAGCCCGACACTCTTTCCAAATCCGTTGATTATAGAAGACGCGGCGAACATCTTCCTGCGGAAGATATTGTCCGAGGCCGGCATAATCGCGCTTACTCCCGTATTTATATTTTGATCCTCGCTCTTAATCGTAACCTGACCCACCCGTATGCCCGCAACATCCGTTATGAGATTTCGTGCGCCTTTTCTATACTTGGAATGTAAATTTATCTTGCAATCTTTCGCGAGCCCCATATCTTCCTCCTATTCCGGCCTACTAACTTCCTTGCCCATAAATTCGATGACTCTTGCCGCCAGCACCTCCATGGGATCCGTATAAAAATCGTCCAACTTTTCTTCGTCTTTAATCACGGACAGTTCCGTGCAGGCAAGCAGTGCTCCCGCGCAGCCAGCATCCTTAATCTCCTTGTCTATAAATGCAAGGCTTTCCTTATCCGCAGGCTTTCCGCCCTTTATGCAGTCGTAGATGAGATGCATGGTCGCCTTTCTGCCCTCCTCCGAGCAAATATAAGGCTCGACACCCTCGGCTTTGAGTGCCTCCTGATAGAGACCCACTTTTATGGTGCCGTTTGTGGCCAGCAAAGCGATCTTCTCTCCGCGATGAAGCCTCCCCATCTCCTTTGCTGTCTCTTTGACCATAGAAATTATTGGGATGGAAAGATCTTCGAATTGATGCAAAAAATAGTGGGCCGTGTTGCAGGTAGCGCATATCGCCTTGCATCCGAGACTCTCAAGGATTTTGCAATTTTTATGCAGAGCTCTTCCGGGCTCGTCATCTCCGTTTAATATGGCAGTCGAACGGTCCGGAATCTGCACATCGCTTATTATTATCATATTCAGATGATCCTGATCCCTTTCGGCCACGGTCATCTCAGTTATCATTTTGTAGAAGAGCGCGCCCGCCATCGGGCCCATTCCGCCCAGCACCCCTAATATATTCTTCACTTTCCCTCACTTATTTCCGATTAAATAACCGGAGAGGGCGCAAGGCGCCCCCTCCACCCATTTCTTTTCTACGCGATTATTCTTCTTCCATAACCTTAAGATTGGGAGATACCGCAAATTCCGCCTCGGTCGCCGCCTTCACATCCTCGAGCGTGTAGTCGGGGTGAATTTCCGTAAGCGTAAGCTTTCCGTCGATAAACTCCATTACGCACATCTCCGTTATAATCATGTCTACCACCTTCTTCGCGGTGAGCGGGAGAGTGCACTTCTTCATTATCTTGTGATTGCCCTTCTGGGTATGGGTCATGGCAATTACAACCTTCTTAGCGCCGACCACGAGGTCCATAGCGCCGCCCATTCCCGCGACGTTCTTTCCTGGGATGATCCAATTCGCTAGGTTCGCTTCCTCGTCGACCTGCATGGCACCCAGAACAGTCATATCGAGATGTCCACCGCGGATAATCGCGAAGGACTCCTCAGCTCCGAAGAAATTGACATATGGGGCTGTTGTAACCCACTTTCCGCCGGAGTCTATAACCCTGTAGTCTTCCTCGCCGGGTTCGGGCGTTCCAGCAAGACCTGTAAAGCCGTTTTCGGAATGAAGGACAATGCTGACGCCCTCGGGAAGGAAGTCGGGAATCATCGTCGGAAGACCTATGCCGAGGTTGGCTATATCCCCGTCCTTAAACTCCTTTGCCGCTCTCTTGGCAATTCTTGCTCTTATATCTGCCATGGCTCTTCTCCTTCCACAATCATATCAACATAGACGCCGGATACCTGATAGAAGTCCGGGTCCTTTTCTCCTATTTCGAAAACCTTCTCGGCTGCGACTATTACAATCTCTCCCGCCATCGCCATTACATGGTTGAATGTCTTCGTGGCCTTGAGCATGGTGAAGTTTCCGAACTTGTCGCAGTAGTCCGCTCTTATGAGAGATACCTTCGGCTTAAGAGGCAGTTCGAGAAGATAATCCACACCTTCAATTTCTATTATGCGCTTGCCTTCCTCTACCGGAGTTCCAAGGCCCGTCGGCGTAAGCACCCCGCCAAGACCCGCACCGGCAGCTCTGAGCTTCTCCGCCAGAGAACCCTGCGGAACGAGCGTGCACTTCAAAGTTCCCGCGCTCATACCCGCAAAGATATCAGGATTGACTCCGACGTGGGACGCGATGATATGATCGACCTGACCGTTGGCTATGAGCTTCGCAACACCCTTGTGCCTTCCACCTGTATAGGGGTTGTCGTCGCGCATGCCTCCGTCGTTGGCGATCAAAGTCAGATGCTTCGTTCCTTGCGCCACAAGTGCATCCAGAAGAATCTCCGGCGAACCGGTGCCGAGAAAGCCTCCCACAGCAATCGTGTCGCCGTCCTTGATTACGGACACCGCCTCGGCAGCTGTTAGCATTTTGTTTTTCATAATTCTACTCCTTTATGTTACTATACCCGCTTACGCTCTACCAATTCCTGGAGAATGTAAGAGGCTACATGATCGGCATAAGTTTCAGGCCCGAAGCCCGCATCGAATCCCAGCTCCTGAGCGAGCTCGTGAGAAATTCTCGGCCCGCCGCAGAGCAACAGAATCTTGTCGCGAATGCCCTCCGCCTCGCAGAGTTCGACCATATTTGTAAGATTGGTTATGTGCACGTCTTTTTGAGTTACAGTCTGAGACACCAATATCGCGTCGGCCTTCAGCTCTATCGCCTTGGCTATCAGCTCCTCGTTGGGAACCTGAGAACCCATGTTAATGGCTGTCATCCCCGTGTATCTTTCCAGGCCAAAATGCCCGTGAAAGCCCTTCATGTTCATTATTGCATCGATTCCTACGGTATGAGCATCAGTTCCGGTGGAGGCACCTACGACCACCACGGGTCTGTTGAAGTGATCTTCCATATACTTGATGCACTCCATTCTGTCCATTACATTGCTTTCCACCTTTGTAACATGAATCTTTGTATAGTCTACGCTGTGCGTGCACTTACCGTAGACTATCATATAGGTATAGCCTATACCCAGATCCCTGTGATAAACGACATTGGGTTCATCGAGGCCCATCTTCCTGGCGAGCTGTCTTGCGGCCTCCCAGGCTTCATCGCCGTCGGGAACGGGAAGGGTAAAGCTCATCTGAACCTGACCGTCGTTCATGGTGTCGCCATAAGGCATTATTTTTGTAAGATCCACCTTGGATACAGCAGTAGTCTTACTCATTATTTTACACCTCCCAACATCTTTTCTATGAACGGATTGAAGTACATATCATCCTTTGTGCATACGCCGTCCAAGCCCTTGCCGCCGTTAAAGGGTCTCTTTACAGCCGCAAATTTACCGGCCTCGATAGTTGCAAAGAGGCCGTCCTTTTCGATCTGCGCAAGCAACTCGTTCGCATCCTTGAGAACCTTCTGAGCTCTCGTCTGTATTATTCCGCCCTTCTTGTATTCGACTTCGTCTCCGATATGTCTGCAGTTGTTGAATATGTACTTAGCGTTCTCTATAGCGAGCATTCTGTCGTGGAGATGCGGAGTGTGTATGGCCTCAGTGAGCATTCCCAAAAGCTGCAGCGACTGACCTGTCCATACCGCGACCAGATTGAACAGAGCGTCCTGAAGATGCCCGCGGAAGATATTTCCTGTCATAAACTTCGTCGGAGGCATGTATTTAAGCGATGCCTTCGGAAAGACTTCTCTGGCCATCTGCGCCTGAGCGAGCTCGTAAAGGAATCCGTCCTCAGTGGCCGGATCCATCTCGAACGCGTGCCCGAGGCCCATGTTCTCTTCTGGAATATTCGCAAGGACAGCAAACTGCTCGTTCATCAGCTGAGAAGCCAACACCGTGTGAGCCGCCTCGATGGCGTCGTCAGTAGTAAGGTAGTTATCCTCTCCGGAGTTGAAGATTATTCCGGAATATCCGATTATTACTCGAGACATAAACTGGTCGACTATGGTTCTCTGCATATTGATGTCGCGGAAGAGTATTCCATACAGAGCATCGTTGAGCATAACATCGAGCCTTTCCAGAGCGCCCATCGCCGCAATTTCCGGCATGCAAAGTCCGCTTGAATAGTTGCATAGGCGGATGTATCTTCCGACTTCCTCTCCTACTTTGTCGAGCCTCTCCCTCATTATTCTGAAATTTTCCTGCGTAGCGTAGGTTCCTCCGAATCCTTCAGTCGTGGCACCGTAAGGTACGTAGTCGAGAAGCGACTGCCCCGTCGTCCTTATTACGGCTATTATGTCCGCGCCTTGACGCGCTGCGGCTTCCGCCTGATTGACGTCCTCGTAGATGTTTCCGGTCGCGACAATCACATAGAGATAGGGCCTTCTGCCCTCGCCTATGGTTTCCAGATAATTATTTCGCGTCTCCGTCTGCTTGCGAATTTTTGCAAGAGACTCATCCACATAGGGCTCGATTGCCTTGCGGGCATCCTCCACGCTTCCCTGATCGAGCTTGGTAACATCCAGTTCTCCACGCGCGACCGCTTCGGCGATTTCCTGAGGAGACTTTCCGGTCTTCCGTATCGCATTGCCTATCCAGTAAGCGACACCTCTGGGAAGACCGCCCGCATCCTTGATTTCGTCTACGAGAACGTTCGGAAGAGGTCTTTCGACATCATCCACGCCGTCGACACCCAGAAGCCTTAAGACCGTCCTTTCCGTAGAGACGGTCGTATGCTCGTCGATAAACGACTGCATGCTCTCTGCGATGCTCCTGGCATGATTCCTCGCGCTATCGATGACTTTCTTATCAAGATTCAGTTTGCTTGTCATCCTTTTTTTCTCCTTCACTGCCTGTTAAATTAATAACTAAGTTTATTATACCAAATATTCTCCGAACAAGAATCTATATTTGTGCAAGTCCGGAAAGCCTCATCGAAGAGCAGGCAGCAGCCCTCGAAATCGGCACAAAACCAACTTTCACCACCCTGTATCATACTATTATGACAGGCGGATTTCAAGTAAAGCAGACGACCGGGTTTGCGGCGAAGGATGTGGCTTGCACATGCGGTCAATCCGCCGTCCGCGGCACCCGAATCGAACTTCGCTACTCTCGTTCTCTTCGGCCGCTCTGGCAGGTGGCTTCTTACCGCTCGAACTTCGCTACGCTTGTTCTTGCGGAGAAGCAATCACCGGGTCGCGGTTCTTAGCGATTGCCGAGTCGAAGACGAGAGCAAAGCTTAGAACCGTTCGGGCACCCGTGTTAGCGGAAGCGTGTCCGCAGTGCAAGCTACTACCGAGCGTCATCAGCGCTCATCATCTGCAGAAAGATAATGCTTTGCTGTCTCAATTATCTCCTCGTAGACCCCCAGCATCTTCGCAATCTTCAGTGCATCCTTTGGAGCCTGCGCCGCGCTATCGACGGGCTGGAGATTATAATCCATGTACTTGCCTATTATCTCTATGCGTTCTTTTCTCTTCGCATGCTTTATCTCCCTCGAGAGCTTGCCGAAGTCCGCTCCCGAAAGCCCTCGCACCTGAAGGTTCTGCACATTATCTCCCACCGCCGCGTGGTCGAAGTGAGTCGTAATAATCGTAATATAAGGTTTTTTGCTGAAATAGTCGATGAAACTCTTCGTAAGTGCCAGGCCCTCTGCCGGATTGGTTCCCGAGGCTATTTCGTCGATGATTATAAGCGAGCGATCCTTGGCATTATCCAATATTTCTCTCAGCTCCTCCATCTCGCTTCCGAAGCTCGAAAGTCCCCTCTGTATATTCTGAGAATCCCCGCTGAGCATCTGCACGAAATTCGAGAGCCCTATCTTAGCGCGGCGCGCGGGCACATACATCGCATATTGCGCAAGCAGAGCGATCTGCCCTATCATCTTTATGGACACGGTCTTTCCACCCATATTCGCACCCGTTATGGCAGTAACGCCGTCCGAAAGGCTGACGCTTACAGGGCAATATTTGCCGCCCTTGCCCTTGAGTATGGCCTCGACGAGCAAGTGCCTTCCGTCCTCTATCTCTATGACGTGATCCCCCGCAATCTCCGGCCTTACACAATCATGAGCGCAGGCGTACTGAACCTTCGCCAGATCCCAGTCGATATTTCCTATTATCTCTCCGTTGGCGGCCAGTACTTCCTTGTAATCCGCGACGTGGGCGCTGAGCTCCTCGCAGACCTTAAGCTCTTCCGCTTCGATTTTGGCGTTTAGCTCCTCGGTCGCAGCTTCGATCTCGTAGATACGCTCGTCGGGGACGATTTCGAAGACCACGCTCATATAGTCCTCGTCCTGTTTTCTGAGCTCAGCTATGCCCATAGCTTGCTCCATCAGCTTTTTGTCCGCCTTAGGAACGAGCAGTTCGCATTTTTGAGTCATGCGAAAGCCGTACTCCTTTTCAAGGGCAGAGCGAATCTCCTTTCGGGCCCTGCGCAATTCTCTTTCCAGCTCGCGCTTTGCTTTCCTATGTTCTGCGAGCTCAGCGCTGAAGGCATCATATATATAAAATGTATCGAGCTTCTCCCCGCTCGGATCCAGAATGTCAAGCAGGGCGGAGGTATCCGCGAGGCTGTACCTTTCGGGCAGATTCTCCGTCGAAGCTTCGAGTATCTCGGCAATCTTTGCGCTGCGAAGCAAAAAGCTCTTAAGATCGAAAAGTTCTACTATGCTGAGAATGTTCTCCGGAACCCTCGAAAGGGTGCCCCCCATCTCCTTTATTTCGCAGAGATTGTTCATCAACTCGCCGAGTTTTGCGGGCCTAGTTTCGACGAAGACTCTCAGCACATCCATATCGTCGTAGGCGGCATTCAGCAAATCCTCCTGTCCCGCCACAAAGGGCCGAAAACTCTTCTTAAGCTTGCTGCCGTAGGCGCTGTGGGGCTGCATATCGCTCATAACGGCTTCGAGGCCCGTATCCGTACGCGTCTTAGTGTTGGCAAGTAGCCTCACTTTATTTTTCGTTGCGCTGCTCATTCCAAACCTCCCGCTCTCACATCGAATACCGGCACATCGCCCAGAGCATCCGCCACCGCGCTGCGAAGCTGCTCGTGGTCGAAATGATAGCCCGCGGGCGCGTAAGGATTGACCGTAACCGCCGCGACTTCGATATTCTCCATAACCCGTAGCTTCATACCCCTCTTTAGGAGCTGCTGCCATCTGGTCGCTCCGATAAAAATCCTCGTGGGATCGGGCAGCACCAGAGTAATATTTCGTAGCTTCTTGGGATTTATGCCTCCCACTATGCTCTCCGTAAACGCCCCCGGTATGTAGAGATAGCGGGTGTGTTCATCTATTATGCTGTCGAGGGTGCTTCCTGCGCCCAGCGCCGTGCGAACCCCCGGGTCCTTCACTCTATATTCATCGTCCATCGCCAATATGCGATAGACGCCCTTATCTTCCTTTTCAAATATGCTGCGCGCCTCTTCGTCCTCCAGGACGGGCGTGCGATAGAGGTTGACGATGTGAACCGTCTCCTCCACCACCACCTTGAGGCTGCGGCTTATGACCGCTCCCGTAGCGAGTATTATCGCGTCGGAGCTTTCAGGCGCGGCTATCGACTTTCTATCTATCGCCCCGTCTATAAAGACGATATCGCAACCGTAACTGCGCATATCGTCGCAGAGCCTCTTATGCTCGCGTATGCTCCCGGGGCCGGCTATCTGCACATAGCCGCTCTCGGCAACCCTGCAGATCAGTACATTTCCAAGCGCCGTTCTGTACTGCGTGCGCCTGAGTATTTCAAGACCCGTCTCCGCGAGCTCGTAGAGCTGCTCGGGCACGGAGACGATGCTATCCGAAAAGAGATATACCTTGGGCTTTTCGGTCGTGGTCACAAGATCCGTAGTCTCACCGTCGCGTCCGGTCGATGTGACAGCGCAGAGCAGGCCCTCATCGTAAGCCTCCTCAAGAAGGTAATTGAGAGCCGTGGTCTTTCCGGAATTCTTCGCCATGCCCACTATGGAAACCGTATTATATTTTTCCGCAAGCTCGCCGACAAAAGCCATCTAATCTCCGCTTTTAATAAAATGTATAACTGTGATTCGCCGATTCCGGCATTTTTTCGCACAAGAGGGCGGAACTGCGTCCGCCCTCCCGTATAAATTTCGATTGCAGACCTTCAGGATTACTTCTTGTTTCTTCTGTGTCTGAGCAGATCCTGAGGCTCGAGCGCGAGTCTCTGGCCTCTGTGCAGTCCTTCGACTCCCTCGTATTCGTAATGCTTCTTGCCCGTGCAGTAATCGCAGGTGCATTCGAGCTTCGGGAGATTCTCGGGCTCGGTGTAGGTCGTTATTACGCCCTCGTAGTTTCTGAGCACATACTTGCCGGGGCTCTGAGAGATGACGTACTGAGGCATTACCGGAGTCTTTCCACCGCCGCCCGGTGCGTCCACGACGAAGGTCGGCACCGCATACCCGGAGGTGTGTCCGCGCAGCCCTTCGATAATCTCTATGCCTGCCGATACCGGCGTTCTGAAGTGCTCGATTCCAAGAGAGAGGTCGCACTGATAGATGTAGTACGGTCTTACCCTTATCTTTACGAGCTGCTGTACCAGATCCCTCATGACATGCGGGCAATCGTTGATGCCGCGCAGCAGGACAGACTGGTTTCCGAGAGGAATACCTGCGTCGGCCATCTTTTCGCAAGCGATTCTGGCCTCTTCGGTAATCTCCTTGGGGTTGTTGAAGTGGGTATTGAGCCAGATCGGATGATACTTCTTGAGCATATTTACCAGATCGTCGGTTATGCGCTGCGGGCATACGACGGGGGTTCTGGAGCCGAGTCTGACGATCTCCACGTGGGGGATCTCCCTGAGCTTTTTGATGATGTACTCGAGAACATCGTCCTCTACCAGCAGGCAGTCGCCTCCGGAGAGGAGCACGTCCCTCACCACGGGAGTTCTTCTGATGTACTCGAT
>JAAZLU010000123.1 GCA_012799165.1 Clostridiales bacterium | reverse complement strand
CGTTGATGCTGTATTGACATTCGACCGTCTGATAAAAGACCGGTATGCCTCCCGCAGTCTTGACAGGGTCATCGGACTTAAGGATATCCACAGCAATCTTCGCGCTCGCCTTTCCAAGCTCAAAGTAATCTATACCGAATGTTATAGTCGCGCCGTTCTTCACCTGTCCGGCCTCGCCTCCGACTATGGGAATCCCTGCTTCCAGAGCTGCAGCCGAAACTAGATTCATCCCATCAGCCATCGTGTTGTCTGTTGGAACATAGATGACATCCGCAACACCCTTGAGAGATTCCACAGCGGACCTCGCTTCATCTATCGCGGATATAGTCTTTTCGACGCACTTAAGACCGAGAGCCTCTATCTCCTTCTTGGCAATCTCGAACTGAATGAGCGAGTTCGACTCGGAGCTGCAGTACATAACCGCTACGGTCTTGGCATTCGGCAGTACCCGAGGAATCAACTCTATTTGCTCCTTAACCGGATTCATATCCGAACTTCCGGCAATATTGCTTCCGGAACCTTCATAGCTGCCCATTATCCCGCTCTGTACTGGGTCGGTCACCGCCGTGAACACCACCGGGATATCGCTCGTCTTGTCCTTTACACAGAGGACCGAGGGAGTCGCGATGGCAAATATCAGATTGCTTTTATCGTTGATGAGCGTGTCGGCGATAGACGGACAATTCGAAGGGTCAGCCGCTGCGGACAGATAATTGATGGTGATGTTCTTTCCGTCAACATAGCCTGCCTCCTCCATGCCTTCCTTAAAACCTTCGAAGGCCCTCTGAAGGGCGTCGAACTCGCCGAACTGCATTACACCTATCTTGAGCTTCTCGCCCGATGCCTTCCCATCGCTTCCGCATGCGACAAGGGAAAGGCAGATGATTGCGACTATAGCCGCTGCCAATAACTTTTTCATGAATCTTTCCTCCTGATAGTGGTAGCAAATAAAAAACGTCCGCCGGCTTCGATGAACGTTCAAAACGGCGGACGCTATTTGCTTTAATTAAACCGAGATGTTAGAGCAAAGCACAACAACGAACCACCGCAGCGTCATAGTAGTAATAATATGCGTATGCCCTTGCGACGGACTTCATTTTCGTGCAGTCTCCTTTCTCAAAATATGCTATTACATTAACACTCTAAAGCGCTGATGTCAAGCTAAATATGCAAGAAACTATAGTTTTTCAGCTTCGGAAGTAGCTTGCAACGGCGAGACGCTCCCGCTCCGTGGCGGTTCCCTAGCGGTACTAAGCTCTGTCTGCGCCTGCGGCTTGCCAATCGCTAAGTACCGAGACCGCCAAGCCTCGCCTAATGCAAGCTACATTCCTCCGCCATTTCTATTTACTGCTTAAATCTTACCATTAGTTTTATAGAGTTTACAAAAGCGCGCATGCTGGCATAAGCGGACAATCCGCCGTCCGCGTTGCAAGTATGCGCGCGAATAGCTACTAAATCATATTTTAGTCGGCCTTATTGGCGTTGTAGATGAACTGTACGATCTGCGCGCGCAGGCAGGCTTTGTCGGGCGAGAATGTTCCTGCGCCGGTGCCGGAGGTTATCTTGCTCTCCGTCGCCCAAACCACTGCATCCTTGTACCAGGCATTGTTAGCAAGGTCGTTGAATGCAGGCGCCTTGGTCTGCTCAGGTGTTCCTGCCTCATTGTACAGGAACTGAACCGCCTGAGCCCTGGATACCGTCGCATCGGGGCTGAACTTGTCGGCGCTCGTTCCCTTGGTTATGCCCTTCTCGACTGCCCAGGCAACTGCCTTTGCGTAGTAAGCATCCTTGGAAACATCCTTGAAAGTAACTTCCTTGGTGGGCTCGGGCTTTCCTGCCGCATTCCACATGAGGGTCACCATCTGAGCTCTGGTGCACTCATCCTCGGGGCCGAACTTTCCTCTGCCCTTGCCGGTGGTTACGCCCTTATTGTAGGCCCAATATACCGCATCCTTGAAGTAATCTTCGTCTTTGATATCCTCAAATATGATTGTGATTCTTCCCTGAGCTTCGGCATATTCCTCGCCTACCACCCCGCCTAGGGTATCGACTATGTAGTTGATGAGCACCTGATTGTCGACGAGCACTCCGTCGCGGAGGATATTGATATTCTTCGCTCCGAACATTGCATAGCCGTCTCCGCCGGACTTGAGCATATAGTCGTGGGATGCGAGCTTATATGTCTTTGCGGGATCGATATCAACTCCGCCGACCTTAACATCGCTTACCCTGCGCGGTCCGTCAACGGATACGAATTCCTTCTTATCGTTTACCTGTACGGGAGAGGGTATCGACTTATTAATTGTGTAAGTGAGTCCGGAAACCTGCAGGAATCCACCGCTCTCGGCAGGATTGCTCCTTGCTCCGTGCTCGAGCGCATCGAGTATCTGCTGACCTGTGACTTCTACGAGACAGGCCATATTACCGAAGGGATGAACATTTATAATATCGTCGTAGGTTATATCGCCGGCTGCGATGTCCGCACGGACTCCGCCTCCGTTGACGATGGCTACATCGGCTTCGAGCTGCGTTCTGTATGCGTCGGCACAGAGGTCTCCGAGGTTGGTTTCCTTATTTCTGACCGCCCTGCTACCGTCGGGATTCTTGATCGTCAGTTTAACCTTAGTCTTAGCTACAACTGTCTCGGCCAGCGCCTTAAACCTGTCGACTACTCCGCCGATGAAAGCGAGCACAGCTTCGTCAGCCTTAACATTTTCGCCCAGTTCCACATTCTCTCCGCTCACAGTGCCGTCAGCCTTTATTACGAGCTTGCCCGCATTCTTGAGCTTGGTGCCGCTCTGAAGCAGATATACATCCTTGACGTCCTTGTTCTTGACGTTTTCGCTGACCACGCTGTGGGAGTGTCCGTCTATGAGGGCATCGATTCCGGTGGTGTTTTCGATTACATTCTTGGAAGTCCAGGGTTCCGAGCTGGGATCGACTCCGAGATGTGCGAGGGCTACGACATAGTCCGCGCCATCTTTTCTTGCAGCATCTACGGCCTTCTGGGTGGCTTCGTAGAGATCCTTGCCATCTCCGCCTTCAGCGAAACTGTATATGTACTCGCCCTTATCATTCTGGAAGAATGTCGGAGTTGACTTGGTGAAGGTCTCAGGAGTGCAGATACCGACGATAGCGACTTTCTTGCCCTTGATCTCGAAAATCTTGTAGGCATCCAGAACCGGGTTCCCCGTCGCAAGCTCTGTAAAGTTGCAGCAGACATAGGGGAATTTCGCCTGTTTATTTGCAATATCCAGGAAATTGTCCATTCCGTAGTCGAACTCGTGGTTTCCGGGAACCGCAATATCGAACTTCAACTCGTTCATGATGTCCACGATGTAGGAGCCCTTCGAGAGGGTTCCGATGGTGCCTCCCTGAATGGCGTCGCCCGCATCCACGAGGAGATCCGCCTCCTTCGCAAGAGTGGCCACCTTTTCGTAACCTTCATATGCGCAATGAGTATCATTGACGCTAATGATTACGATGTCTTCTCCTTCGCTTGTCGCAAAGATTGCCGTCATTGAAGACAGCACCATTACGACCGTCAGAAGAAGGGAAAGAAATTTGCTTTTTCTCATTTTGTCCTCCTTATAGAAATCTTTAATTTAAAGCAAAATATGATGTGAAATTTCTCCACATATATATTTAGTATACATTAAAAATTGATCGGAATGACTCATCTGTTAAAAACTTTATCTGTATTTGAATTGGATTTGATATTTCCTTGACAGAACAAGGCCGGTGCCTATGAATCCTACCACAGCAGATTGTCGCTGAAGCCGGAAAGGAACACTGCAAGAGCCAGCATATCCGCGGCACCTCCGGGCGAAAGGTTCTTACTTATGCACTCCTCATCCATATCCTTGAGGGCACAAATTCTCTCCTCCGGACCCATAAGTTCTATCGCGGCGGCTCTTTTGCGCACAAAATCAAGACCCTCGGGTCCGCCCCTGTAGAGAATATTGCTGTCGGAGAGCTCCTTCATTATCCCGCAGAGTGCGAGCAACTTATCTCCCGTTTCAATTATGGTCCTTCGAGCTTTTAGGGCGCTCGGAAAGCCCACAAGAGCATGCTCCTCCGCCCCACCGCTT
>JAAZLU010000122.1 GCA_012799165.1 Clostridiales bacterium | reverse complement strand
CCCCGCCAATGCAAGATACTCCATGGACGATTTGTATAATCACTGGAAGGTAATAAGAGAGTATTGAGGTTTTGATCTTATTACAAGCAATTTAATTTGAAAAGGATTACAGAATAAAAATTCATTCTTGTCATATGCAGGCATAGCCTTATTGCGGGGGTAGGAGATTTCCTTTTGCTTGTTGCTTGGAAAGATGCTATCCTTGGATGTAAAGGAAGCGTTATAATCAAAAACATAAAATGCATGCGAACGGACGTGCATGGTAAGAGGTATTCTATAAGGAGGGTTAACATGAGAAAAATTATATCCCTTATACTTGTACTTGTCTTATTAGTCGGACTTGCCGCATGCGGCAGAACCGGCGGGAACGCAAATAATGAGCCTCCCGTACCTCCCGAGAAGTCGGAAACTCCGCAGCCCGAAGCACCCAAGGCTCCTGAAGTCCCTGCTGTTGTGGAAGCGATAGATATGCAGCTGGAATCTAACCAAAATGCTCAGGTTACCGGTCGCATAAAAGGTCTTGCCGCCGACGGAACTGTTCTGTGGGAGTATGTAACCGAAACTTGCGATGTGGGACAGAATCAGGCTATTCAGGATGTAGGTGTCAGCACTGCCGGATATATCTTCCTGGCGGGCGGATCGGTTTACTGTTTAGATCCGGATACCGGGGAGCTTCGCTGGGTAAACGAGGATTTCGGAGGCGACGGCGCTTCCTGGGATTTTGACGAAGATGACAATCTTTTCCTGACGGGGGCTTTTCAGCCCTGGATTTTCGGCGTCAATCCCGACGGAGAAACTATAGCGCATCACGATGCTATGCCTGAGGGCTTGGAGGAAGAAGGCTACTACTGGGCGAATGCTCTTATTGCCGATAGTAAAGGTTTTGTAAGAATTCGCTATTTCGGCAATAACAGGGTCTTGGTAATCGATCCGTTTTGCGGAGAGGTAAATTACGATTATATGTATGCGGAACCTTTGGATGCTGAGTTTCTTGCCGGAGAATGGACAGACAATGTAGATGATCCCGACGTCTATATGAAAATAGATGAAAATCTTCAATTTGAAATCCGCCTATACCTTGACGACGGAACTTCGTATTACTACGAGGGTCGCTTTGAACTTGATACCATATACGAGGAACACGGTACGGGACCTGATTGGCTGCGCTCGTATCTCGATTATACCGACGATCCCATAATCGATACGATAGGCATGGGGGACTTTATTGTGAATTACTCTTCGCGCGGCGAGGGCAGTGATTGGATCTGTTTTGTTCAGATAAGCAACGGGGATTCATTTTTAAGCGTAAATCTCAACCTTTTTGAGATTATACTGTACAGAATTACCGAACCGCTGGGTTAAAGCAAGGCTAAAAAAATACAGGTTTTAGCATGCGAAGAATTGATCCAGCTGCTCGAGTAGTTCCAAGGGTTCATTGATTATAGCATCTGCACCTTCGGTCCGCGCAAAGCCGTAGGCGGCGTGGATGAAGGGAATTTTGGCATACTTGGCGGCGGCCTGATCTCCTTTGGTGTCGCCGACATAGACGGTTTGTTCGATGCCGTTGCGCTCAATAAGACCCTTCAGGGTGATACCCTTGGGAGACAAAGTATTGCCCCAGCAGTCGAAGTCCTTAAAGTAATCAGCCAGGTCCATCGTTTCTAAAAATATTTCGATATAGCCCTTTTGGCAATTGGACACAATGTAGAGCTCATAGCTTTCCGAAAGCTTTTCCAGAAGCTCGCGAATGCCCGGGTAGAGAACACCGTGGTCGTGGTGAAGGTTTTGTTCTTCCAGCAGGCAAAGTTCGTCCAAGAGGTCCATCTCGGCGCCGGGAGCCAAGGCCCTTAATATGGCGTCCATGGGTTGTCCGCAGAGGCCCTTCACCTGATCGGCAGTAACGGGTTCGTATTGATTTTCCTTTAAAACCTGACTCCAGCTTTTGGCGATTGAGGCACTTGCATCCCAGAGGGTGCCGTCCAAGTCGAAAATTACAGCGCGCATGAATCCTCCCTTAAATAGTAAATAATATGTGTTGCTAGCTAGCTATTCTCCCTGAATAGTATATCAGTATTTAGAGAAATATATAGCTAAAATGCTGAGAACACAGTATCGATGTTGTGGCCCGGCGAAGCAGGGAAGGAAGGGCGGGAATTGCTACAATATTAGTAAAAAAATGATATCTTTGTGTATTAAGAAAGCGTTATAATCAAAATGTAAAACCTGTGTGAATGGATGTGCACAGTAAGATGCCACAGTGTAGATGAGGGTAGTAAAGATAAGTGAATAAGCATATGCGATTTGTTTCGGTATTTCTTGTTTTGCTCTGGGTAGTTCTAATATTTACGGGTTGTATGGGACGCGACAAATTTACCGAAGAGCAGGAAAACAGCATTGTCGAGCAGGGAAAGCCTCTGCTCGATGAGTTTTTGGCTTCGCTTCCTGCGGAAAGTATTGAAGTTAAAGGCTACTATATGAAGGAGGCCGCGCCGCTCGGCGCACCGATTTACGCAGGAAGATTGCCTTCGAATGTGGCCAGCGTGAGTTTTGCCGCGGACGGGGAGAGATACGAGGCAATAGTCGACCTTCAAAGCGGAAAACTCTATTCAAATTACTATATCTTTGATATAAATCCGCACATAGAGCGGCAGCTGAAGCCTTACTGCGAGCGCTACGGCTTTGACGGTGATTTTAGCGTGCGCTGGGCCAGGGTCGGCTTCACTATTTATTCGAAGGATGTTGACGCAGACGGAGACAGCAAAAATACGGCGACTTCCTATACCGATATTTGGGATATGATTCCGGCGGAATGCAATCAGGAAGACGAAATCGAGCGCGCCGATGCCTTTTTGAAGGATGCGCCGATTTCGGGGTTTGAGATTGAATACAGCATTCAAAACGATGATTTTTTCGATCCGCGCATACTGGCGGATTATCTTGCGGAGAGCGGAAATTACAAGGGGGCTCAGAGCTGGGAAGAAGGGATAAAGAACTACAGCATTTACGGTCGTAAGCATTATGATAAATTCCCCGAGCGCGGGATTTACGATTGGAAAATTGATCTTTCCTTTGAGGGAGATATCGAGACGATGCCTTACAGCATCGAGCGAAGCGACTGCTATAAGGAGAGAGAATTCTGTTTTATTTATACCGCGGCTGCCAAAGCAGGCTATATAAACGAGTACGAAACGGATGAGTTAAAGGAGTTCGAGCTTCCGCTGACAATTGAAGAGGGGAAGTTTATTTATCGCATATGTGAGGGCGCCAAGCCTGTCTATTTAAGTTTTGAAGAAAAACCGCCGTACACATTCAACAGGACCTGCTACGAGATCGACAGTAGAAATGTCGTACACGAGGAAACTGAAAACCTCATCTTAGTGCAAAACAAAGATGGTTTGTGGTATTTGGGTCCGGAGAGCGCCCCCGATGCCTATCGTTACTACTACATATTTGAACAGGATCAGGATCTGGAGTTCAGATAGCAAGGTTCTTAGATTGTGTGAGATAGTTATTTAATTAGAGAATGCGCTGAGCTTGCTCGGCCTTTTTCTTTGTAAACGGGTGATAGCGCAGCGACACATCGAAGAATAGAGACTTTTTAAGCACGGTTTTGAAGTGGCTGAAGGTTCTGAAGCTTTCGTAGCCGTGATAGCTACCCATGCCGCTGTTTCCGACACCGCCGAAGGGCGCGCGGGGCGAAGTGATGTGAAGCAGGCAGTCGTTGATGCAGCCGCCGCCAAAGGAGAGCTCTTCCATAATTTTTTCTGCGCGCTTCGTATCCTTGCTGAAATAGTAAAATGCCAGAGGTTTCGGCTCTTTTTTTATTTCCCGGACAAGCGCGTCTAAATCATCGTACTCCAAGATGGGCAGAATGGGGCCGAAGATTTCTTCAGCCATAACTGGGGCATCGTGGCTCGGATTGATTACGATTGTCGGCTCAATCTGCAGGGTTTCGAGATTGCCAAGGCCGCCCGCAGCGATCTTCTCGCCTTCTAAAAGTTGCATCAAGCGCTCGAAATGCCGTTCGTTGACGATGCGCGGATAATCGCTCAGGTAATGGTCTTCGGATTGGAAAGTTTCGGAAAAGTTCCTGACGAGTGCTTTGACCAATTCATCCATTACGCTTTTATGGACATAAACATGATTAGGCGCGATGCAGGTTTGGCCGGCATTCGTCAGTTTGCCGAATGTAAGGCGCTTCGCTGTCTTTTCGATATCGGCATTCTCGTCGACTATTACAGGAGATCTGCCTCCGAGCTCGAGGGTGACGGGCGTCAGGTGCTTCGAAGCCTTTTCCATAACCAGGCGACCCACAGTCGGACTTCCGGTAAAGAATATGCAGTCGAACGGGAGGTCGAGAAGGGATTCGTTTTCCTTTCTGCCGCCTTCGATTACATTGCATACACCCTTCGGAAGGCTGTCGGAAATGATAGCGGCTATGGCCGCCGATGTAGCGGGGCTGTATGCGGAGGGCTTTAGGAGACAGGTATTGCCGGCAGCGATTGCCCCTATCAGGGGGCTTAGAGTGAGCAAGATCGGATAGTTCCAAGGCGACATTATGAGGCAGACGCCGTAGGGTTCGGGCAGGACGCGGACGGAGGAGGGTAATTGAGCTATGGACGGCAGCACCCTTTTGGGTTTCATCCATCTTCGAAGCTGTCCCTTTACATGCTTGAGTTCTCCGTACACGAGGCTCAGTTCAGTGATGAAGGCTTCGTGCGGACTTTTATTCAGATCGCTTTTGAGTGCGCGAATCAGCTTTTCTTCGTGCTTTCGAATTCCGGCTTCGAGTGCAGTGAGCATATGTATTCTGTCGCCGTAGGCGCGCGTCGCACCGCTTGCGAAAACTGATTGCGATTGTTCGAATGCTAGTTGGATTTCTTCCTGTTTCATGGCGATGTCCTCTAAAGCTTTGCCTGTTTGGAGTATTTCTTCTGATATACTAGGCGCATCGCGAGTGCTTCCCATGCGGCTATCGACTTAAGGCCGGACAGCTGCGCGATATTGGCGGCTCTGGCGTTCTTTTCCAGTACGGCGCGCACATTTCTCGCGTCCGCTTCGTCCTTACCGAAGCAGATTGCAGCCTGCGCCTTCGGGTCGAAGACTACATTCGCCGAGCCGCGCTTTTGGCTGACGCTGACTCCGCAAATCTGGGCAAAGTCGTCGAGATAAGGTTTTAAAGTGCGCGAAAGCCATGGCAGAACTTCGGAATCGACGGATACGGCTATGCCTTCCTCAGTGGTTTTGCGCAGTGATTGAGCCAACTCTTTTTCCTTATCGCTATCGCTCAATATATCGGGTCTTTGAGTAATTTTTCTTCCGATAAGCCTCGAGTAAAGGTCGGTGCAAAAACACTCCAAATCCCCTGCGAGACTCAGGCATTCCTCAGGCGTCTGCGCCAGTATAAAGGCACCGTGTCTTCCCATCAATACGGCCTTCGCGTCGCTGCGCGCGAGGGTGGCGTTCATAGCTTCGTGTAATTTTTTGCTGCCGGGCAGAGCATAAGGACTCAAGGGAATATATTTGGCCCCGAATATACTTCGCCATTGTGCGGGAACCTCGATATCCTTTCCCAGTAGGGTCAGCGCGGAGGCATAGACCTGATGAGTATGAGCCACGACTTTAATCTCGGGGAAGTGCCGGTAGCTCAAAGCGTGCATCGGAGATTCGGAAGATGGCTTGCCGCTTCCTTTCTTTATAGCTTTCCCGTCGGCGGTAGAGACGCAGACAAGTTCGCCCGGCTGCATTCCCTCGTACGCCTTGCCCGAGGGGGTAATTAGGAATTTGTCCTCGTCAAGACGGCCGCTGAAGTTGCCCCAGGTGCGGACGACCAGGCCGGCTTTGAGAAAATCCTGTGCCAAATCTACAATTATTCGGCGAGTTTGAGATTCCTGATTATGCTGCATAAACACCTACTTTTTAAGCGGGATGACATGCGCGAATACGCGGTCGAAGGCCGCCAATGCCTGATCGATCTTCTCCTCGTCGTAGGCAGCACTCGTATAGAGTCTGCTGCCGGCCAGGGTTACCAGGCCTTCCGCCATATAGGCCGCGCCCATATGCTCCATCTCGGCTTTGCGCTTTGAGGTTTCGCTGAGGACGGCCGGAATTGTCCAGGGCTTTGCCCAGTTGACGCTGAAATGCATGGTTCCCACGGTTTCCAGATGGCAGATCGAACCCTGATTGAATGCGACGAAGGGGAGCTTATGCTTTTTGATCAGCTCCTTAAGACCCGCCGTAAGGCGATCTCCCATCGCATTGGCCTGCTCGCAGGCATTTGTTTCGTAAATGCGCTTAAGAGTATAATATCCGGCGAGGGCTGAAAGGGGTGTTGCCGCCATGGTGCCGCCTACAAGAGCCTTTTTAACCTTGTCGCCGGTCTGTATTCCGGCTGCGAGGTATTTGCGGAATTCTTCCTTGCCTCCGACGCCGCCCGCTCCGGGGTAGCCGCCGGCTATCACCTTGCCGAAGACGGTGAGGTCGGGTTCAACATCCATGATTCCCTGCGCGCCGTGAGGCGATAGCCTGAATGCCGTCACCACCTCGTCGAAAATCAGCAGGGCGCCGTATTCCTTGCAGAGTTCGGCCGCTCCTTTGACGAAGTCCACGCTGATGGGGCGGGTGCCGCTCTCGGGGCCGACGGGTTCGAGCATAACGGCAGCCGTTCCTCCGCGCAACTTATTGTGCTTGAGCTTGCTTTCGAGCGAATCGAGGTCGCCCGGGAAAAATTCGTCGATCCCTTTGAAAATAAAGCGTGGAATGCCGTGGGCCTGAGTGAATTTGCTGCCGGGCACGCGAATGCCGTAGGCATGCTGATCGCTCCAACCGTGGTACGCGCCACCCATCTTCAGGACATGTTTATGCTTTGTCGCAAGTCTTGCGATGCGGATGGCGACCATGCAGGCTTCCGTGCCCGAGTTCAGCAGTCGAAGCCAGGTAACGGACGGAATCAGTTCGGTAACCAGTTTGGCTATGTGATATTCGTATTCATGAAAGAGCCCGGTCGAGGGGCCGCAGGTATTGAGCAGCTCGATTACCTTTTCGCGCACTTCAGGGGGATTTGAACCCAGCACTGTCGGGCCTCCCGCCTGCAGAAAGTCGAAATAGCGGTTGCCGTCCAGATCTTCAAGATAAGCATCTTCCGCCTTTGTAAAGACGAGAGGGAAGGGGTGGTTGAAAGCGAGGTTGTGCTGTACGCCTCCCGGAATATATTTTTTAGCCTCCTGTATCATCTCGTAGCTTTTGACGCACTTTTTCCCGAAATACTCCGCTTCGTAGCTTGCCAGAGCATTGGGAGATACGGAATATATGGGTTTTTTAATCAGCTCGTCCAGTGCTTCGATATGTCTTTGAGTTGTTGCTGCGCTTAAATCTATCATTACGACCTCCTTGTTTTTTATATATCTACCGGTGGTTATTCGAAAAATTGAGTCGGGACTCAATGCAAATTTAACACGATTGCCATTAAAAATCAAGCAGGGTAATTCAGCAAATCTGCGGGAAAGGATTTTGTTTTTTTATTTTATGTGGTAGTATAAGCACAAGATGATTGAGTCTCCACTCAACGCGCCGTGCTGTCAAAGTATTTAGAGAAAAGATAATTAATTGCGATAGTCGAACGAGGAGTTTTAACTGATTAAATGAGCAGTATGATGAAT
>JAAZLU010000121.1 GCA_012799165.1 Clostridiales bacterium | reverse complement strand
TAGACGCCGCAAAAGAAAAGGTCAAGGACAAGAAGGATAAGGAGAATCAATATTCCGACATCTTCACCAAGGAGAACGATTTCGATCTCTCGGATTTGGATTTGGACGGAGTAGAGGAGGATAAGGGAGAGTAATTCTCTATAGTTGTGTTGATGAATAACGATTTAACCATGGATCAGGTCGTCGCACTTTGCAAGAACAGGGGTTTTCTTTACGCCGGTTCGGAGATTTACGGCGGCCTGGCCAACGCTTGGGATTACGGGCCTCTCGGTGTTGAACTTAAGAACAATATCAAGAAGGCTTGGTGGAAAAAATTTGTGCAGGAGAGTCCTTACAATGTGGGGATCGATGCGGCAATTTTAATGAACCCGCAGACCTGGATTGCCTCCGGTCATGTCGGAAGTTTCTCTGATCCGTTAATGGATTGCAGGGCTTGCAAAGCGAGATTTCGTGCAGATAAGGTCATAGAAGATTTCGCTGCGAAGGAAAATATCGAGCTTGCGGATTCGCCGGACGGCTGGTCTAACGAGCGCATGCAGGAGTTCATAGAGTCAAAGGGAATAGCTTGCCCCGAGTGTGGCAAGAAGGATTTTACGGGCATACGTCAGTTTAATCTGATGTTTAAGACCTTCATGGGAGTCACTGAGGATTCACAGTCCGAGTTATATCTGAGACCCGAGACCGCCCAGGGCATCTTCGTGAACTTCAAGAATGTGCAGCGCACGAGCCGCAGGAAGGTTCCCTTCGGCATAGCGCAGATAGGAAAAGCCTTCAGAAACGAGATAACTCCGGGTAACTTCATATTCAGGACCAGAGAGTTCGAGCAGATGGAGCTCGAGTTCTTCTGCGAGCCCGGCACGGACCTCGAGTGGTTTGCCTACTGGAAAGAGTATTGCAGAGCCTTTCTCGAGGGTCTTGGGATGAATATGGAGAAGCTGCGCCTGCGCGATCACAGCAAGGAGGAACTCTCCTTTTACAGCCGCGCGACTACGGACTTTGAATATCTCTTTCCCTTTGGATGGGGCGAGCTCTGGGGGATAGCTGATCGCACGGACTACGATTTGAGCCGCCACCAGGAGGTATCGGGCCAGAACATGGAATACAGGGATCCGATTACGAACGAGACCTATATTCCTTATGTAATTGAGCCCTCCGTCGGCGTCGACAGGATGGTTTTGGCATTCCTCTGCGATGCATACGACGAAGAAGACCTCAGTGCAGACGGCAAGGAGGACAGCAGGACCGTGATGCGTTTCCATCCGGCTCTCGCACCTTATAAAGTTGCTGTACTGCCTCTGTCGAAGAAGCTGGCAGAGCCTGCAGAAAAGATTTATACGGAGCTTTCTAAACACTTCCCTGCGGAGTATGACGAGAGCGGGAGCATAGGAAGGCGCTATCGCCGTCAGGACGAAATAGGAACGCCCTACTGCGTAACGGTTGATTTCGACAGCCTTGAAGACGGTCAGGTTACATTGCGCGATCGCGACAGCATGGAGCAGATTCGCTTGCCAATAGATCAGCTGCGTTCCTACATCGAAAAAGGCCTGGAATATTGATTAAGAGAATTCTTATCGTTCATAGCGGCGGTACCATAGGGATGAGACCGGGTAAAAACGGATACGCGCCAGATCCCGGTTTTAGACTTGCGCTGGAGAATATGGGCGCGCTCAAGGCGGAAGGCATGCCTCTTTGGGATATGGTGGAGACGGAGTCCTTGCTGGATTCTTCCAACATGACGGTGTCCGACTGGAACGAGATAGGAATAATTATTGCGGAGAGCTACGAGAGCTACGACGGCTTTGTGGTGCTTCACGGCACGGATACAATGGCTTATACGGCTTCGGCGCTCTCCTTTATGTTGGAAGGACTTGCGAAACCGGTAATCCTTACCGGTTCGCAGATTCCTCTCTGCGAGTTGCGAAGCGACGGGAGGGATAACCTTATTACCTCCATGCTGATTGCTGGTGCCGGAAAATTGAAGGAAGTGGCTATATACTTCGCCGGGGAGCTTCTGCGCGGGAATCGCTCGATGAAATACTCCGCGGACGGGCTGATAGCCTTCAGTTCTCCGAACTACCCTGTGCTTGCGGAGGCGGGCATCAGTATAAATTACAACGAAAAGATGATGCTGAGTCCTGTCCCCGAAGCTTTTCGCCTTCAGACCTTCAAAGAGGTTCCGATAGGCGTAATAAAGGTGTTTCCGGGCATACAGTTCGAGCTCTTCGAGTCGATAATGACCGAGAGTCTAAAAGGGATTGTAGTCGAGACCTTCGGCGCGGGCAATATACCCGCCGGCGAGAGCAGCGCGCTGCTGCCTATAATAAAGAAAGCCTTCGACAACGGCACGGTCTTGATCGTGTGTTCGCAGTGCCCGCAGGGCACGGTGAGCCTTGGCGCCTACGAGACGAGCAGCGCTCTCAAGACGGCTGGAGCGGTGTCCGGAAGGGATATCACTACCGAGGCTGCGGTAGCGAAGCTGTACTACCTGTTTAGTAAGTACGAGGACAAGGAGCTCGTCAAGGAGGGCATGGAGAAGAACTTGAGAGGTGAAATAACGGTATAAGAAAAGGCGGAGCGATTCGTCTTTTTCTGCGCTTGCCCCTAAGGGGGCTTTTTTATTGTTTTTAATGTTGCGAGATGAAAAGGCAAAAAATGTATTGACAATAAATAGAAAATATGTAAAATAATATTAAATAATTTAATGTCCCGAAATGCTGAGGAGAGTATGAAGCGAATTAAGTTGGCGATAAGGGTGAGCGATAATGAATTTGCGGAGACGCTGGCGAGGATGGTAGCGATGAGT
>JAAZLU010000120.1 GCA_012799165.1 Clostridiales bacterium | reverse complement strand
TTCTTTCCGGCTATAATCCCCGCCTGCGGGCCGCCCATAAGCTTATCGCCGCTGAAGAGTACTACATCGGCACCGATTTCGAGGGCCTTCTGAGCGGTGGGTTCATCGATTCCGAGCTGACTCAGGTCGCAGAGCAGGCCGCTTCCTAAGTCGTATATAAAGGGTAAGCCGTGCGCGTGAGCGAGCTTCGCAAGCTCGGCTGCATCCGGAATTTCGGCAAATCCGACTATGCGGTAATTGCTGGTATGAACCTTCATCAAAGCACCGGTCCTCTCGCAGATTGCCTCCTCGTAGTCCGAAAAGTGAGTTTTATTCGTCGTTCCGATCTCGCGAAGGGTCGTTCCGCCCTGCTTCATTATCTCGGGCACGCGGAATGAACCGCCAATCTCGACGAGTTCGCCTCTCGAAACGATAACCTCCTTGCCGCAGCTGAGTGCGATCAGACAAAGCAAGGTCGCGGCAGCATTGTTGTTTACGACCATGGCGGCTTCCGCTCCGAGAATCTCGGCAATAAGTCCCGCACAGTGGTCGTGCCTGCTGCCCCTCTCACCGCGCTTTAGGTCGTACTCGAGCGTGGAATAGCTGCAAGCCATCTGCGCGGCTCTTTCCGCAGCCCTGCTATTGAGCCTCGCCCGCCCAAGATTCGTGTGAAGTATTATCCCGGTTGCATTTATAACCGGCCTAAGCGAAGGCAGATCTTCTCTTTCGAGAATCTCGGAAGCTCTGCGGGCAACCGCATCGGGACTGATATCGAGGGAGGCTCCCGAAAGAATATCTTTCCTCAGCTCATCCAAGGCCCTTCTAACTGCGTTCAACGCGGTCTTCCTGTCGGTAATTTTGAGCTTTCCGGCCAATTCAAATGAATCCATTACGGCATCCGCCGCCGGAAGCTTTTTAAGTTTTTCGTTTATACTATCCATGTCTTCATAATAAAGCAAATGCGGTCGGGCTTCAAGCGGGAAGGAAAAAGCGGCAGTCAGCCATGCTGCCTGCCGCCAATAATTATTTATTCTACCGAAACCCTAAGGCTTGCATCTGTACTATTTGCACATCTGCTTTGCGACTTCCGCCGCAAAGTCCTCGTTGTGCTTTTCGAGACCTTCGCCAACTTCGTAGCGAATCATCTCCACGACCTGAACGGACTTTCCAATGCTCTTCGCGCACTCTTCCACATACTGCTTGACTGTTATATCGCCGTTCTTTACAAATGACTGCTCGACGAGGCAGACTTCCTTGAGCTGCTTGTTGAGCCTTCCGGCGACTATCTTATCGACGATGTTCGCGGGCCTGCCCTCATTGAGAGTCTGAGCCGTAAGAATCTCCTTCTCGTGTTCGAGATACTCGGGATCTATCGAGCTTTCGTCGACATAGAGGGGCCTCATGGATGCAACCTGCATCGCGACGTCCTTACCGCACTCCTCGACTTCCCGGGCATCCGCCTCGGTCTTAAGACCGACCAGAACGGCTATGCGTCCGCCTCCGTGAAGATATCCGACATATTTGACTCCGGGAGTCGCAAACTTCTTGACTCTCCTGAGATTCATATTTTCGCCGATCTTCGCGATGAGCGCCGTGAGTTTCTCCGCGACGCTTTCTCTATCGGAATAAGCGACTTCCTTCAAGGCCTCTTCGTTTACATCAGCGCCTTGGGCGAGAGCGATCTCTGCCACTTTATCGACGAAATTCACGAATTCCTCGTTCTTTGCCACAAAGTCCGTCTCGGAGTTAACTTCGACCACCACCGCTTCGTCTCCTGCGGGGTTTATAGCAAATCTTGCGAGGCCTTCGGCGGCTATCCTTCCCGCCTTCTTGGCCGTCATCGCAAGACCGTTTTCTCTCAAGTAGTCGATGGCCTTCTCCATCTGTCCATCGGTTTCGACCAACGCCTTTTTGCAATCCATCATGCCTGCGCCCGTCAAATCGCGAAGTTCCTTTACCATCGCCGCTGTTACTGCTGCCATTATGTTCTCCTTTCTCTCTGGTCTATCTCTAAAACTCTTCTTCGTCTTCTTCATCTTCGTCGGCCTCATCGAAGGATTCATCCGCATCGTCCATATCCTCCGCCTCGTCCGCGTCTTCTTCCTCTAGCTTCGGAGTTTCGGGGGCTTCAGCGAAGGATTCGCCCTGCTTGCCCTCTATAACCGCATCCGCCATCTTGCCCGTAATGAGCCTGATCGACCTTATAGCGTCGTCGTTTGCGGGGATTACATAGTCGATATCGTCTGGATCGCAGTTGGTATCACAGACGCCCACGATAGGTATACCGAGCGAACGGGCTTCATTGACTGCTATCCTCTCCTTCTTGGGGTCGACGACGAATACCGCGGCGGGCATTCCTTTCATCTCCTTTATTCCGTCCAGATATCTTTCGAGCTTCTCCAGCTCTTTGCGCAGACCTTGAACCTCCTTCTTGGAGAGCTTGTCGAATGTACCGTCAGTCTCCATCGCCTTGATGGCGTAGAGTCTCTTTATTCTCTCGGAAATGGTCTTGTAGTTGGTGAGCATTCCGCCCAGCCATCTCTCATTTACATAGAACATGCCGCAGCGCTCTGCTTCTTCGCGAATGGCGTCCTGAGCCTGCTTCTTTGTACCCACGAAGAGCACGGGCTTGTTGGCTGCCGCAACACTCTTTACAAATTCGTAGGCCTCTTCCATCTTAATCATGGTCTTGGAAAGGTCTATGATGTGGATATAGTTTCTTTCGGTGAAGATGTACGGAGCCATCTTCGGGTTCCATCTTCTGG
>JAAZLU010000119.1 GCA_012799165.1 Clostridiales bacterium | reverse complement strand
GGTCAGATCCTTCTTCCTGCACAGTAAGTTTATCTCCAGCGAGTAGGGATCCTGATCTCTATCGATAAAGCCCAGATCCTGAGGTATCTCCTCGTTGAACATGAACCTTCCGACGGTGGATTCCACGAGGCGTCCTCTCTCGTCGTTCTCATCCGCAAAGAGCCTCACCTTGACCTTGGCATGAACCGCCACGTTCTTGGTGCGATATGCCATGAGCATCTCTGCATAGTCCGTAAAGACCTTTCCGTCGCCCTTCTCGGGCACCCTTTCAAAGCCGTCCGCGCGGTTCTTCTCTTCGTCCGCGAACTCATCTATGCGCTCGATGCGCCTGCCGTTTTCGTCCACCTTGGCGCAGACGCCCGGGTGGGTCAGATAATACACTCCCAGAACCATGTCCTGAGTCGGAGTGGTTATCGGCGAGCCGTCCTTGGGCGCAAGTATATTGTTGACCGAAAGCATCAGGAACCTGGATTCCGCCTGTGCCTCCACCGACAGCGGCAGGTGAACCGCCATCTGGTCTCCGTCGAAGTCCGCGTTGTAGGCCGTGCAGACCAACGGATGGAGCTTTATGGCCTTACCTTCGACCAGAACCGGCTCGAAGGCCTGAATTCCGAGCCTATGAAGCGTCGGAGCGCGGTTGAGAAGCACCGGGTGATCCTGAATTACGTCGTCCAGAACGTCCCAGACCTCCGGTCTGATCTTTTCAACCATGCGCTTTGCGCTCTTTATATTATGGGCCTGCTCGCGCAGAACCAGCTCCTTCATTATGAAGGGCTTAAACAGCTCAAGAGCCATCTTCTTGGGAAGTCCGCACTGATAGAACTTAAGCTCGGGGCCGACGACTATTACCGAACGTCCGGAATAGTCCACGCGCTTTCCGAGCAGGTTCTGACGGAATCTGCCCTGCTTTCCTTTGAGCATGTCCGAAAGGGACTTGAGAGGTCTGCTTCCGGGACCCGTTACGGGTCTGCCGCGGCGACCGTTGTCGATCAAAGCGTCCACCGCCTCCTGAAGCATCCTCTTCTCGTTGCGCACGATAATCTCGGGCGCACCTAGATCCATGAGCCTCTTGAGCCTATTATTTCTGTTTATTACCCGTCTGTACAGGTCATTTAAATCGGAAGTCGCAAACCTGCCGCCGTCCAGCTGCACCATCGGACGAAGATCGGGCGGGATTACGGGAAGAACTTCCAGTATCATCCACTCGGGGCGGTTGCCTGAGTTTCTGAGAGCTTCGATAACCTCGAGGCGCCTGACTATGCGCACGCGCTTTTGGCTCTGAGCTTCCTTGAACTTGGCGCGCAGCTCCGCCGCGAGTTCGTCTAAATCTATAGCCGCGAGCAGCTCTCTTATGGCTTCCGCGCCCATGGCCGCCCTGAATCTGCCGCCGAACTGCTCCCTCTTTTCCCTGTACTGCTGTTCGGAGAGTATCTCCATATACTGAAGGTCGGATTCACCGGGTTCCGTAACTATGTACGAAGCGAAGTACAGCACCTTTTCCAGAGTTCTGGGGGACATGTCGAGAACCAGACCTATGCGGCTGGGGATACCCTTGAAGTACCAAATGTGAGAAACCGGGCAGGCCAGAGTAATGTGACCCATCCTCTCCCTTCTCACCTTGGCCTTGGTAACCTCGACGCCGCAGCGGTCGCAGACAATGCCCTTGTAGCGGATTCGCTTGTACTTGCCGCAGTGGCACTCCCAATCCTTTGTGGGACCGAAAATCTTCTCGCAGAACAATCCATCCTTTTCGGGCTTGAGAGTTCTGTAATTTATGGTTTCCGGTTTTGTAACTTCACCGTGAGACCAGCTCAATATCTTGTCTGTAGAAGCCAAGCTTATCTGCAATGACTCAAAATTACTTATTTCCAAAGAGTTCTCCTTCCTCTGCTATCAGTAAAACCTCAGCAGGAGCATCTATTCTTCGTCAGCTTCGCCTTCGTCGTAGTTATCGTAATCGTCGAAGTCGTCATCTTCATCCGAGGACTCGACTATCTCATGTTCAACGGCCTCGCCCTCTTCGTCGGTCTCGGTAAATCCCGCGCCGTATCCGAAGAAATCCTCATCTCTGCGAACGTTCTCGAATTCCACCGCATTGAAGTTAGTGTTGGCTTCGAGATCGCTGCCGTCCCTAACCTCAATCTCGTGCTCGTCTTCATCGAGGACCTTCACATCCAGGGCCAAAGCCTGCATCTCCTTGATGAGAACCTTGAAGGACTCGGGTATTCCGGGCTCCGGAATATTTTCGTTCTTAACGATGGCCTCGTAAGTCTTGACCCTTCCGATTACGTCGTCCGATTTGACGGTCAATATCTCCTGAAGCGTGTAGGCCGCACCGTATGCTTCCAAGGCCCAAACTTCCATCTCGCCGAAGCGCTGTCCACCGAACTGAGCCTTTCCGCCTAGCGGCTGCTGGGTTACGAGGGAGTACGGACCCGTACTTCTTGCGTGGATCTTATCGTCCACGAGATGGTGCAACTTGAGCATGTACATGTATCCGACCGTAACCGGATGGTCGAAGTAATCGCCCGTGCGCCCGTCCCTGAGCATCAACTTGCCGTTTTCAGGATAGCCGCACTGCTTTAACAGATCGATTACATCCAACTCGCTGGCTCCGTCAAAGACCGGAGTCGATATATACCACCCCTTTTTCTTTGCGGCAAGTCCTAAGTGAACCTCCAAAACCTGGCCTATATTCATTCGGGAAGGTACGCCCAGAGGATTGAGCATCACCTCGAGGGGAGTGCCGTCGTTCATGAAGGGCATCTCCTCTACCGGGAGTATCTGAGATATTACGCCCTTGTTTCCATGACGGCCCGCCATCTTGTCTCCGATTTGAATCTTCCTCTTGGTCGCCACATAGCAGCGCACCATCTGGTTGACCCCAGGAGAGAGATCGTCTCCGTTTTCTCTGGAGAAGACTTTGACGTCGACGACTATTCCGGCCTCACCGTGGGGCACGCGAAGGGATGTGTCCCTCACCTCTCTGGCCTTCTCTCCGAAGATGGCGCGGAGCAGCCGCTCTTCGGCGGTGAGTTCGGTTTCGCCCTTCGGAGTAACCTTGCCCACGAGAATGTCCGACGAATCGACTTCCGCGCCTATGCGCACTATTCCGAACTCGTCGAGATCCTTGAGCACATCGTCTCCGACATTGGGTATATCTCTGGTTATTTCCTCGGGCCCGAGCTTTGTATCTCTGGCTTCGGATTCGTACTCTTCTATATGTATGGAGGTCAATATATCGTCCGTAAGTAACTTCTCGTTGAGGATTATCGCGTCCTCGTAGTTGAAGCCCTCCCATGTCATAAATCCTACGAGCAGGTTACGACCGAGGGAGATTTCTCCCATATTCGTCGACGGACCGTCGGCTATGACCTCTCCCTCCTTAACGGGTTCGCCGCAATTTACTATCGGCCTTTGATTTATACAGGTTCCCTGATTGGAACGCTTGAACTTGAGAAGTTTATACGTATCCTTCCCCTCGCCGTCCTCTCTTTCGACGACTATGCGGGTGGAATCGACATATGTAACCGTCCCTGCATTTTCAGCCAGAACGACGACTCCCGAGTCTCTGGCCGCAGCGTACTCGACGCCCGTGGCCACAATCGGACTGTCCGTAACCAGCAGCGGTACCGCCTGGCGCTGCATATTGGAACCCATCAGGGCGCGGTTTGCGTCGTCGTTTTCCAAGAAAGGAATCATCGCCGTAGCTATCGATACCACCTGTCTGGGCGAGACGTCCATGCAATCCACCACTTCGCGATCGTAGAGGTCGATTTCGCCGAGAAAACCTCTCGCCAGAACCTTCTGATTTACGAAACGTCCATCCTTATCGAGCGGCTCATTCGCCTGAGCAACGATGAGCGGTTCCTCTTCGTCCGCTGCGAGATACAGGATATCGGAGGTGACTATTCCGGTATTCTTATCCACCCTCCTGTACGGCGTCTCAATAAACCCGTACTCGTTGACCATTCCGTAGGTGGTGAGAGAGCCGATGAGGCCGATATTGGGGCCCTCGGGAGTTTCTATAGGGCACATACGCCCATAGTGCGAATGGTGAACGTCCCTGACCTCAAATCCTGCGCGGTCTCTTGAAAGTCCGCCCGGACCGAGAGCCGAAAGCCTTCTCTTATGAGTAAGTTCCGCGAGCGGGTTGGTCTGATCCATGAACTGAGACAGCTGAGATGATCCGAAGAACTCCTTTATCGCCGCGGTTACGGGGCGGATGTTCATCAGAGCCTGAGGCGTGGTTGCCTCGATGTCCTGAATGGTCATCCTCTCCTTTACGACCCTCTCCATCCTCGCCAGTCCTATGCGAAACTGGTTCTGCAAAAGCTCTCCGACTGTGCGGAGCCTCCTGTTGCCGAGATGGTCTATATCGTCGATCTGTCCTATGCCGTCGGTAAGGCCGAGTAGATAGGATATGGATGCGATTATATCGTCAAATATTATGTGCTTGGGCGAAAGCTCATCCCTACGCGCGTAGAGGAAATTCGCAATATGTTCGGTCTGCTCTGCCTTCTTCGTCCTCTTGGGCAACCTGTGGTTGGCTTCATAATCGTTCATTATGCCCCTGAATGCGGGGAAGAACACCTGATTGGGAAGCCTGTGCTCAGTGGGATTAAAGCCCTTGTAGCCGAAGCAGTCCGCAAGAGCGACAGAGAGATCCACGAAGTTGTTTCCTATAACCTTGACGGATTTTCCTTCCTCGACCTTACTCTCTACCCAGACCACTTCAGGGCCCGCATTTTCTATAATTTCGGCATCGAAGCGCGAGAGTTTAGCGCCCTTCTCGAAGATTATTTCGCCGGTCATCGCATTGGCGACGTCTTCCGCGAGCGTGCATCCCGCGATGCGATTTCGAAGACCCAGTTTCTTGTTGTATTTATAGCGGCCAACCTTGGCCAGATCGTATCTCCTCGAATCGAAGAACAGGACCTCTATCAGGTCGTAGGCACTCTCGAAAGTCGCGGGCTCGCCGGGTCTGAGTTTTCTATAAATCTCCTTAAGACCTTCGTCGTAATTCCGAGTCGTATCCTTTGCGATGGACTTTTCGAGACGATCGTCCGCACCGAAGACCGCGCGAAGCTCCTCGTTGCTGCCCTCCCTGAGCATGGAGGCTACATCTGTTCTGTATTCGTCGTAACGGCGAACCTTCTTGCGAAGTTCTTCCTCGGAGATCGTGGGATTCTTGCGCTTCTCGTGGGCAATCTTGGCGTCCACTGAATTGTATGCCAAAGCCCTTATGAGAGCGGTTACAGGCTGTTTTCTGGTGCGGTCGACGCGCACGGAGATAATCTCGTTGGAATCCGTCTCGTACTCCAGCCAGGCTCCCCTGTTAGGGATTATCGTCGCCGCGAAGAGCTTGTTATTGGACTTGTCCACCGAAACCTCGTAGTAAGGTCCCGGCGAACGAACAAGCTGAGTTACGACGGCGCGCTCGGCTCCGTTATAGATGAAGGTCCCCTTCTCGGTCATTATGGGAAAATCGCCCATAAAGACTTCTTGTTCCTTTACCTCACCCGTCTCCTGATTTATCAGGCGCACTCTCACCTTGAGAGGAGCTGAGTAGGTCGCATCCCTATCTTTGCATTCTTCCTCGTTGTACTTCGAAGTGTCGGCTATATAGTGATCGACAAATTCGAGAGCCAAGTTGTCCGCGTAATCCCTGATAGGAGAAATATCCTCAAAAACTTCAGCAAGACCCTCGTTAATGAACCAATCGTAGGAGTCTTTCTGAATTTGAATGAGGTTTGGCATCGGCAGGACGGTCTCGATTTTCGAGTAGCTCATGCGCTCCGTTTTGCCGAATTTTTGAGGCTGGGGCATAGTATTCCCTCCTTAATATGTAAAAATGAAACACTGTCAGGCAATAAATTATAATATCGTTTTTGTCAAGTATAGTCAAGAGAATTTTGCCTGGCACGAGGAAAAATCGCAAAATTTCGCTTTTGTAAAATAACGCCAAAAGGGTTGCCCGCTTAGGGCAACCCTTCCTATGCAGTTGCTCGGGCTCTACTTGAGCTCCACCTTCGCTCCGACTTCCTCGAGCTTGGCCTTAATCTCGTTGGCCTCTGCGGTGGGAGCGGCTTCCTTGACAGCCTTGGGCGCGCTCTCTACGAGATCCTTTGCTTCCTTAAGTCCGAGGCCAGTAATCTCTCTGACCACCTTGATGACCTTGATCTTCTCGGCGCCGATTTCGGCGAGGATTACATCGAACTCATCCTTTACTTCCGCTTCCGCAGCTACGGCTCCGCCGGCGACTGCAACGGGGGCAGCGGCGGATACGCCGAATTCTTCTTCGCAGGCTTCGACCAGCTCGTTGAGCTCCAATATAGTCATGCCTTTAATCGCTTCAATAATTTGTTCCTTTGTCATTTTTATTTCTCCTTAACTGTTTACAAGTCAACTTTTTGTATAAACGAATTCAGCGGCAGGCTTTCCTGCCCTATGCATTACTCCGCTGCAGCGGCGGGGGCTTCTCCCTTGGAATCCGCAATCGCCTTGAATGTGCGAACCAGCTTGCCCACGGGACTCTGTATGCTGCCCAGGAACTTAGCGATGAGTTCGTCTCTGGACGGAATCTCAGATATCTTCTTCAGGCCTTCCCCATCGTAGAGTACGCCTTCGACTATCCCTGCCTTAAACTGCATCTTATCGTAGGCCTTTATCGACTTTGCTATTACTCTTGCGGGAGCGACAGCATCGTCGTAGCTTATCGCGAGAGCAGAGGGTCCTTTGAGAGACTCGGTGAGTCCTTCGAACTCGGTGCCCCTAATCGCCTTCGTCATCAGGGTATTCTTATAGACGGTGTAATCTACGCCCGCTTCGCGCAGGTCTTTTCTCATCTCGCTTGCCTGTTCAACCGTCGTTCCAAGATAGTCTATAACCACTACCGCTTGAGCGTTTTCGAGTTTACCCTTTATCTCGTCGATGATAGCTGCTTTTATTTTAAGATTTTCTACCGACATTTATTCTCCTTTCCGGCTTTCTATTAAAGAAAGCCTTTTCTTGTCTGCAGACTGAAAAAGGCTTGTTTATGAATCTAAACCTCGGCCGGATATTAAGCGCAGATGCGCACCTGCTGTCTACAGTTCTTGTATTCTATTTTATTTACGCTTCGCCGCCTTAGAACAGGCTGAACTTTGCGGCGTTGAGCTTTACTCCGGGACCCATGGTTGTCGTTACCGCAGCGGACCTTATATACTGGCCCTTCGCTGCTGCAGGTTTCGCCCTCTGGATTGCGCCCAGAAGAGCCATAAAGTTCTCGCTGAGCTTTTCGGGTCCGAAGGAAACCTTGCCTATCGGCGTGTGAATTATGTTCTGCTTGTCCAGGCGATACTCGACCTTACCGGCCTTGATTTCCGCCAGAGCAGTGCTCAAATCCATTGTCACGGTGCCGGACTTCGGGTTGGGCATGAGTCCCTTGGGACCCAGAATCTTTCCGAGTCGCCCTACGACGCTCATCATGTCCGGAGTCGCGACTACAACGTCGAAATCGAACCAATTTTCCCTCTGTATTTTCTCTGCGAGCTCCGCTTCGCCCACATAATCCGCTCCTGCGGCCTCCGCTTCGCGAGCCTTCTCGCCCTTTGCGAACACGAGGACCCTCTTGGTCTTACCGGTGCCGTGGGGAAGAACTATGGCTCCGCGAACCTGCTGATCCGCATGTCTTCCGTCGACGCCGAGTCTGAAATGCGCCTCGACGGTCTCGTCAAATTTTGCTATCGATGTCTTGCAAACTATTTCGAAGGCCTCGTCGACATCGTAATGATTGCTCTTATCGTAGAGCTTGAGAGCCTCCTGATACTTTTTACCTCTTTTAGGCATCTGTAACCTCCTCGTGGTACTAACGGCTTTCCGCCTCCCACCAATTAACCTTCGACCTTAACTCCCATGCTCCTTGCGGTTCCCTTCACCATCTCCGTGGCTCCTTCCAAATCCACCGCATTGAGATCGGGCATTTTGGTCTTTGCAATTTCCTCGGCTTGCGCGTGAGTAATCTTT
>JAAZLU010000118.1 GCA_012799165.1 Clostridiales bacterium | reverse complement strand
TTTTCCGACAGACCTTCCGAATCTTCGATCAAAGAGATTGTAGCGGCGATAATCGTTTCTTTTATATCCGTGTTACTCTGCATAATTGTGTTCATAAAAACCTCCTTATTGAACAACGTTCAATAATAATATACTGAACGCTGTTCAAACTGTCAAGGTAAAATTATTAACTGATAAATTAAATCAATTTCTTTATTATTTCTGATAATTCTTCTCAAATGGTGTATAATGCTTTAATTAATATACATATTTAGCGCATTCAATGCAGGAAAATGCGCTAAGAAGGGGGGATTTTATGCAGCGAGTCTTTAATTTCGCAGCCGGTCCAGCGGCTTTGCCGGAATCGGTGTTGCAGAGTGCCGCCGCTGAGATGCTTAATTACGGACAGACGGGTATGTCGGTTATGGAGATGAGCCACCGCAGCTCCGATTTCGAGCGAATAATCGAGGAAGCAGAGGCGGATCTGCGTCAGTTGACGAATATGCCCGACGACTACGAAGTTCTGTTCTTGCAAGGGGGCGGCTCATTGCAGTTCGCCATGATTCCCATCAACCTCATGAAGAACGGGAAGGCGGATTATATACATACGGGCAGCTGGACCAAGAAGGCGATCGAGGAAGCTCGGCGTTACGGAGATGTAAAGGTTTTGGCTTCGAGCGAGGATGGGAACTTTTCTTATATTCCGGACTGCAGCGACCTGCCGGTGCGGGAAGATGCGGATTATGTATATATATGCGAGAACAATACGATTTTCGGTACGAAATATTGCGAGCTTCCGTATACCAAGGGAAAGCCTCTGGTGGCCGATCTTTCGTCCTGCATGCTCTCTGAACCTTTGGATATAAGCCGCTATGGCTTAATTTTTGCGGGGGCTCAAAAGAATTTGGGGCCGGCGGGTGTTACTCTTGTAATTATCAGAAAAGATTTGATTTCGGATGAGTTGCCGGTGTTTGCGCCGACCATGCTCAGTTACAAGACGCATGCTAAGGCGGGCTCACTTTATAATACGCCGCCCTGTTACAATATCTATATGCTTGGCAAGGTGCTCAGGTGGATCGGTGAGCTCGGCGGTCTTGAGGCCATGAAGGTGCGGAATCTTGAAAAGGCTCGCCTGCTCTACGATTTTCTCGATGGCAGCAGCCTGTTCAAAGGGACCGTAAGAAAGCGGGACCGCTCGCTGATGAATGTAACTTTCGTCACGGGCAATGCCGATATGGATAAAAAATTCTCGGCCTATGCCGAGGCGCGGGGTCTGGTAAACCTGAAGGGTCATCGCAGCGTAGGCGGGATGCGTGCAAGCATCTATAATGCTATGCCGATTGAAGGGGTAAAGGCGCTCGTGAGCTGCCTTGAGGATTTTGAGAGGGAGAATGGGTAAGTTATTATGGCAAAGACAAAGAGAAAGATAGCTTGTTTAAATAATATCGCCGCGGAAGGACTGGAGGTTTTTCCGGACGGCTACGAGGTTTGCGACGATAAGGAAGGGGCGGATGCCTGGTTGTGCCGCTCGATCGACCTTCATAACGAGGAATTTCCTGCGGAGCTTCGCGCAATCGGCAGGGCGGGGGCGGGGGTAAACAACATCCCACTGAAGCGTTGTTCGGAAGAAGGAATCGTGGTTTTCAATGCTCCGGGTGCCAATGCCAATGCGGTGAGCGAGCTTGTCATTTCGATGTTGATTTTATCGCTGCGCGATATTCTGGGAGGTATCGAGGCGGTTCGGGAGCTCCAGCATAAAAACGATGTTGCCGCTCGAAACGGCAGCCGTGCAGAGGACATCAAAGTTCAGGTCGAGGCCGTCAAGAAGAACTATGTCGGTACGGAGGCAAGAGGCAGGACCTTGGGGGTTATAGGCCTCGGTTCCGTCGGCAATCTTGTCGCCGATGCGGCTATAGGCCTGGGGATGCAGGTACTCGGCTACGATCCGGTGATTCATATCGAACACGCGCTAAAGTTAAATACGCAAGTTAAGCTTATATCGGATTTAGACGAACTGCTTTCGCAGGTTGATTTCCTGTCGGTTCACGTTCCCTTAAATGACAGCAGCAAGCACATGATCAACGCGGAAAAGATTGCTCTTATGAAGGACGGCGTCGTGCTGCTCAATTTTGCCCGCGACGGGATTTACGACGAGGAGGCAGTGCTTGCGGCTCTTGAGTCCGGCAAGGTCGCTCGCTATGTGAGCGATTTTCCTAACGAGAGAAACATCGAATTTCCCAACACTATTCTCACCCCCCACCTCGGAGCTTCGACCGAGGAGTCGGAAGTGAACTGCGCCCGCATGGTGGCTCTCCAGCTTAAGAATTATCTGGAGGAGGGAACGATAGAAAATTCGGTCAACTACGCTTCGATAAACCTTGGCCATCAGAAGTCTCCCACGCGCGCCGTGGTTCTGCACCGCAATTTGCCGGGAGTGCTGCAAAAAATCACTCACTTTATCGGCGACAACGGTTACAATATAGATAAGATGATTTCGAAGAGTCAGGGCGATTATGCCGTGTGCATCTTCGATATAGATCAGATGCTCGATCGGCCCTTCGTGCTGCAGTTCAGGGAGTTTCCCGATGTTCTGAGGGTAAGAGCCCTGCTTAAGGATGAGTAAAGATGCTTAATTTCGGAATGCCGTTTCTACTTGAGACAAAGAGCGTGGAGCAGGCGATCGCCATAGCGGAGCGCCTGAATTTGGATTTCGTCGAATTGAATTCTAATTTCCCGAATTCTCAGGCTCAAAAGCTACCCCTCTCCACGCTGCAGGCGGCGCAGAATGAGCTCGGCATCCACTATACCTTCCATCTGGACGATTCGATGAGCATTGCGGACTTCAACCCCTATGTTCGCAAGGCTTATCTGGAAACGACTTTGGAGGCCATAGAGCTCGCTTCGCAGCTCGATATGCCTACCATCAATATTCATTTTGCGGAAGGCAACATCGTGACCCTCCCGGACGGCAGGCACTATCTATTTGATTATTACAGAGAGGAATTCTACGCAAATCTGCGGGAATATCGGGATGCCGTTGAGGCGGCCATAGGAAAAAAGCCGATTCGCATAAGCGTCGAGAATACCTTCGGCTGGGCCGAGAATGCGCGAAAGGGAATAGAAGTGCTGCTGGAAAGTCCGGTCTTCGGGTTATGCCTCGATGTGGGGCACAACTGCCTTGTAAATTATGGTGATAGCGATTTTTTCGAGAAGAATAGGAGTAGGCTAATTCATGTGCATCTGCACGACTGTTTGGGTCGGAAGGACCATCAGGCGCTCGGAACGGGAGATATCGATTTAGCGAAGTGGCTCGGACTTGCCAAGGAGTGCGGAGCGAGCGTGCTGATAGAGACGAAGACCATTGCCGCGCTCGAGGAATCCGTCGCATGGCTGCGGGCGCATGATCTGAAAGAATAAAAACACTAAGTCGATTTGATATTGATGTTAAAGGAGCCGAGAAATCTTTTTCGGCTCTTTTTTAGTGAAGCTATTCTGAGTTTCGAGCAATACAAAGGGCAGCGTTTACTTCGCTGCCCGATTGAAGTTAAAAGGAAGTTATCTTATCCGTAAAGCTTACTTATAATGTAATTCAATGCCCGCGGCGGGAAAAATCTCAGCAGAAACGAGACCAGTTTATACTTTGCGCCAAGAGTAGTGCAGGGAGAAGGATTGCCGGCAAGAGCAATCTTGACTATCTGCCCGGCTGCCCACTCGGGCGTCTTGCCTCCTTGTTCGTCCTTTTCCATGCGGCTCACCGAGCTGCTTACCCTTTGGCGGTAGAACGAATCGCTTTCCTCACTCTTGATGCGGTTCGCGGTAAAATCCGTTGCGAGGTCGCCGGGAAGAATCGCCAATACTCTGGCTCCGGAGCCTCTCACCTCGTTGTCCAGACTCATGGCCAGGGAGGCAATCGCCGCCTTTGTGGCCGAGTACAGGGCCTGGAAGGGTATTGGAACATATGCTGCGACGGAGGATATAAGAACCAGCCGGCCCCGCCTGCGCCGGATTTCCGGCAGAACGAGGCGTGCGAATTGAGCGGAGGCGCAAAGATTAATATTAATCTGCGCTTCGATCATTTCGGGGGTGGCGGATTCCAGAGAACCCGATATGCCGAATCCCGCATTCGAGACAGCCAGATCTATGCCGCCCGCCTCCTGCATCACGGTATACAGTGCCTGTGCAAGATTCTCGTGCTCGCTTACATCACAATGTATATGACGGATTCCCGGCCTGTCGCTTCCGGAGCGGCTGAGGTCGTACACGCGGTAACCTTCGCGTGCCAATGCCGCCGCCAAGGCGGCGCCGATTCCTTTCGACGCTCCCGTCACTACGGCAACTTTATTCATTGCACCAATCCTCTAATATTCTTCCAACATCTTCTTGACGGCATTCAGTGCCTTGTCAATCTGCTCGCTCGTGTGATTGCTCGTCAGGCAGAAACGCAGACGTGCTTTATCGCGCGGCACGGCGGGGTAGAGTGCGGGAGGAACGAAGATGCCGTCCTCCATCATCAGTCGCATGCTCATCCCGAAGGCGAGTTCGTCGCTGCCGATAAGAACAGGGACTATGGGAGACTCTTTAGCGAGGCAGGTGTCCAGCCCCAGAGTCTGAGCCTTTTCTATAAAATAACGAACATTTTCCTGAAGGCTCGCCACTCTTGTGTTGTCGCGCTCGATTATGTCGATTGCCTTGATGGTGGCTGCCGCGAGAACCGGCGAAATTCCGACGGAGAAAATAAATCCGGGAAGGCTGTAGCGCAGATATTCGACGAGTTCCTTTGAGCCTGCCAAATAACCTCCGCAGGTTCCCAAAGTCTTAGACAGCGTGCCCATCTTAATATCGATATCGTCGGGCTTAAGATTGAAATATTCGTCGACGCCGCCACCATTTTTGCCGATTACACCGGCGGAGTGGGCTTCATCGACCATAAGCATGCAGCCGTATTCCTTCTTGATGCGCACATACTCATCGACAGGCGAAATATCTCCGTCCATGCTGTAGACACCTTCCACGACAATCAGAACTTTCTCGAATTCGTCGCGATGATTTTTGAGATACCTTTCCAGCATCTCGTAGTTATTATGAGCAAAGCGCCTGGTCTTGGCGGGGGTCATTCGCAGCCCCTCTATTATTGAGTTATGGTTGAGTATATCGTAGATTATAAGATCGTTTTCGTTGCAGAAATTTCCTATAAAAGTGACATTGGTCGCATGGCCGCTGACGAGGACGACCGCATCCTCCGTGTGCTTCCATTTTGCGATGCGCCGCTCGAGTTCCTGATGGATTTCCTTCTCGCCCGTAAGTACGCGGCTTCCGCTGCAGCCTGCGCCGTACTGCTCCAGAGCCGCCGCTGCCGCTTCTTTAACTTCGGGATCTCCGGACATGCAAAGATAGTTATAAGAGCCGAAGTTTATAATTTCCTTTCCGGCATATGTAGATGTATCTCTCAAAGGTGAGCTGAACGGCATAAAATATGGATTGCCGTATTCCTCGAGTTGGTCGGCGAACTGCTCGGCCCTTGCACTGTGTT
>JAAZLU010000117.1 GCA_012799165.1 Clostridiales bacterium | reverse complement strand
ACATCCCGTCAATATAGCGTACGAGGCCGCGACCGTGGATTTGCGGGACGTAAACATGATAGATAACTTCCACCTGGAGAAGTACGGCGTTATGGCCGTCAACTACAACAGGGATATAGAGATGTTCCCGGTCGTCAAGCGAATCTTGGAAAAGATTTCCGGCGAGGCCTCAGAGTACAACTCGCCCACGGATATGGGCGTAAATCGCGCCGGATTTTGCATAACGGATGACGAGGTCTGCCGGCAGGCCGCCTATCAGGAGATAATAAGAAGGTATCTTATGGCCCGCGTGGACTTTAAGCGGGGGCAGATAGATGCCGAGGAATTGGAAAGAGCGAAGTTGCTGATGGACGAAGTCGGGAAGACCGTCTACGACAGAAAGTGCGTAAAGCCCGCCCTCGATTACGCGGAAAAGAAGCGCGCCATGGACCCGGATAGATATCAGAACGTGGTTGTAATGGCCATGGAGATGCCCGACGGCAGCATAATAACGGGAAGAAGCTCGAGGAGAATGGTGGCCGGAGCTGCCATGGTGCTCAATGCAATCAAGCATATATGCAATGTCCCCGACGAGGTTTTGCTGGTGTCGCCCGAGGTTATAAAGACCATGCAGCACCTCAAGACGGATATACTCAAGAAGGAGCGATCCACGCTCACTTTGGAAGAGATGCTGTCGGCCCTTGCGATTTCTGCGACCGTAAATCCTATGGCTGCGCTCGCGGTCGATAAGCTTACGGAGCTCGCAGGCTGCAGGGCTCACTGTACGGCTATACTGTCGAATGCGGACGCGCGCGTGCTGCAGGACCTTCAGATCGATGCCACCTGCGAGGACGAGTTCAGCACGAGCAACCTCTATATGGGTTAATTTGGGGCCGGACAAAAGCAAGGTGCTTAAATAAATGTGATATGGGGATTAAGGCGAAAGGGAAAGTTTAGGCGGAATGAAGAAAATTCTTGCTGATTTTAAAATTTATAATACTCATGGGAGCCGAATTAAGAGGACGGCATTGCTTATGCTGGCGCTCATCTTGTTTTTTTCGAGTCTGCCGTTTCAGGCTTTCGCCGAGGGAGAGGTGGCTTCTCAGGACGGGCTTCCTCCCTACGAGGAGCCTCCAAAGTACGGGTATAGGACGGAGACTTACAGCGAGACGGACAGGAATTATCGCCCGCAGGGGCTCATCGCCAAGCTTACGCTGCCATATTATCTGGGTAAGATCGATGCGATAATACGCACCTCCTACGGTATAGCCGAGAGCGAGGTTAAGGTCATCTATGCGCCCAACGACAAGTGGGACGGCGACTGCCTATACAGCGCGCTCAGCGCAAGTTTCACCACGACGGGGATTACCATCTACAGCGGAGCCGAGTACGTCGCCGCCTGGAAGGATATGTATAATTACAACTTTCTGGATATAAGCGGCGGACTTTATACCTTTGACGACCAGATGATGCAGATGCATTTTACTGCGGGACCCGGCCTCTATACGGGGATAGCAGCCCTGCCGTATGCGATAGGATTGCCGAAGAATACGGATTATAAGGAAGCGGCGCTGGCCGCCTCGAGGGAGGGCAAGGAGCTGGATTATCTTTCCTGCGGCTACAGCTTTATACTCGCCCTAAACGACGATATGATTTCTTACTTCTTTGAGAACGGCAAGCTGGAGAAGGTGTCCAGATACGATTGGCCGGGGCTCAAAGAGTTGCTGCTTTTAAAGCAGTATGAGCTCCCCGAACCTACTGCGGACGAGGGGCTGGCCAACTTTGTAAAAAAGAACAATTACCTTCGCGGGCAGTTTCTGGACATGCCCTACGAGCAGGAGCGCTGGTACGACGAGTTCGTCGAAGGAGCTTATAACGTCGGCCTCATAAGCGGATATCCGGACGGAACTTTCAGACCCGAGGGAGAGATAACAATTGCCGAGTGTCTGTCGCTGGCCTGCAAGATGAGGGATATCTACAAGGGCGGAGACGGGAGCTTCCCTGCGGGTTCGTCGCCCTGGTACAGCCTGTACATCAATTACGGAGTCGCCAACGGCATAATTAAGAAAGGTGATTTCGAGGACTACGCTGCCGTCGCAACGAGGGGGCAAATCGCGCATATTCTGGCGAACGCCCTGTCCGACGCCGCGTACGAGCCCCTCGCCGACTATATGAACTTGATGGATGTGACTACTGCGACCGACTACTACGCCGACATACACAAACTCTATATAGCGGGAATCGTCGAGGGTTATCCGGACGGCAGCTTCCGCCCCGAGTCGAAGATAACCCGCGCCGAGGTCTGCGTAATTATAAGCTCGATAGTCAACAAAAGCTTAAGGAGAGTGGACCCGAGAGCGACGATGTAGAAAATGATCATACAGTGTTGTTAAAAATCTCGCCGGGGAATTACCTCGGCGATTTGTCTTGTAAAAAAACAGGTTTAAGACTTGAAAATGTAAAAATTCTCCTGTATAATAATGTAAATTCGCGCGGGACAAAAAAGAGATGAGAAAATTTATTTTAATCTTAATTGTGCTTGCGTTGAGCTTTCCGCTCTGCGCGGGCGCGGCGGAGTCGTTTTCCGATGTCCACGAGAGCGATTGGTATTTCGACTTTGCGCAGGATGCCAAGAATTTAGGCATCCTCAGCGGTTATCCCGACGGGAGTTTTCGGCCTGCACGGACGCTCAGCTACGGTGAGTTTCTGGCGATGGTTCTTATGGGGGATTCTTCCGAGAATACTGCCGGCAGCTCTCACTGGGCGGCGGGATTCTATTCGAGGGGCCTTGAGCTGGGATATTTCAGTGAAGCCGACATCGCCATACGAATGCTCGACGAACCCATACCCAGATGCGATATGGCGATAGTTCTTGCAGGAGTTATCGCTTCGAAGGAGCTTGCATCGCAGGAAGGCTCAAATGGTGAAGCATCCGCTGTTCCCGAGTCGGCTCACAAGATTTACAGCGACATCGACGCCGCAGACCCCTATGAGTATGCGGTTGCAGTTTGCAGCGAGCGCGGCGTGCTCAGCGGATACCCCGATGGCAGTTTTAAACCCTACGGATTTTTGAGTCGCGCAGAAGCTGCCGCAGCCATGATAAAGCTCGCTGAGTCCATAGGCCTTAAGGAGCCGCAGCAGGAGAACGGCGATACTTCCGTGCAGTCGGAGCTTCCTTCACCCGAGCAGGATGTGGGGCTTCCGAGAAGAGAGGAGATAATTGCTGTTTACGAACAGACGGGGGAGCGCTATGTAAACTACAAAGACCCCGATGCAGCGAGGCTGCTGAGCCCCGTTGCAAAGGCATATATCGACAAGATATTTAAGAGCGCGGTGTTCAGTAAGTCCGGCGGGAATTATACAGCAAGCTTTTCCCGCTTGGATTTTCCGGAAAATTGCTCCGGCAAGATAGGCGTACTTATTATGAAGCCTAACGGGAGCTATATGAAAAATAAGGACTGGACTTTCGGAGAGAAGTGCGAGGTCTTTATAAACTACGATAAATCGATGGAACTTGCCGGGAAGACCCTGGTGGATTTGGGTAAGGATATGAGCGCAGCATATTCAGTTTCTCTTGCGGTTAATATGTGGAACCGCAAGACGAAAGAAAGCGCTTCCTGCCGTCAGATTTATTATATAGAAGAATCTCGAGGTGAGACCCGCATCAGCGTCGACTGCGATGCATTTCGCGCGAGCAGCACTGCCAGCGGCTTCGATTTTAAATACGATTGGTAGGAGGCGGATATGAGATATATGCGCCTTTTGGCAGCCTGCATAGCGATATGCCTGGCTCTTTCGGCACCTCCTATATACATTTTAAGTGCCTCTGCATCTTCATCCTCGGAAGAAGAATTCAGGGTCTCCGGAGTTTGGAGTTTGGACCTGTGGCACTATTCCGGAGGCTACTGGAAAGTCGGTAACCTGGGCTCCGAGAAGATACGGATAAGCGATCAGGAAATGGGGGAAGTCGACAAATATTTGCAGGCAAATAGTGTCGCGACCTTCAATATTGCTGTATCCTCGAGGCTTGCGGAGCTCATAGACTCGGGTGTTCGCGGAAAAGATTGGGATGTCAGATTCGAGAGCAGGGGAAGCCTGCCTTGCAGCACTCTGTTTTCGGAGCTTTCCCCGGAGGATGTTAAGCTTGAAGGAAGCACACTTAAATTTTCTGCATATCCCATATTTAATTTTAATGATAATGGTCATACACTTGGAAATTTCGTTCCCGGAATGGCAAATACCGTTCCCCTGATAGATAAAAAATACGGTTATAATATCTACTCAATATTCGGAAACGGAGTGAGCGCCGTGCAGGGTGCCGGATATTACAACGAAGAAAACCCCGACGACGCTAGCGTCGCCGGAATACACCCGAGCTATATTAAAAATGTTCAGGGCGAGCTCGTAGCCGGGCGCAAGATAAGGCTCGGTCTAGATATAGTTGACTCTGACGGTTACCGCATAGGAAGCGGAACCTTTGTAAATGCCGGGGCCTGCGGGCTGCATTTCGAGTTTCCCATAAGCCTTGTATTCAGCAGAATCGACTCGCCTTCGGATGAGCCCGGCGACTCGGAAGATCCTCCCTACAACCCGGAGGACCCGGAAGATCCGGACGACCCGGGCGAAATCGATGAGGACGAAGACTCGGGCGAAAGCGGGCCCGTTCTCAGTTCTCTGCAGGCTAAACTGAGCCTGCCCGCAAGGACTTATGTTGGCCATCCCACCATCGTTTCCGATTACTCTACATACACATACGGGGAAGATATATACGGTGCGGCCAGAGCCGCAGCTATGGGTCTTGGAAGCGGCGAATTTTCGCTGGTTCAGGCGGGCAGCGGCAGCATAGTCAAGTGCGGCGCGAGCGATGCGATAGCTAAACTCATAAGACCCGGTGCTTGCTCTGTAAAGCTTACGCATACCGCCAGGAGCGGGGAGCAGGACAGCGACACCAAGAGCATAGAGGTGCTTCGGACTCCGTCAGTAAGCGCAAATCTCGGGGGAGTTCAAAAGGAGAACAGAAAGCAGAGCCTGCAGATCAGCGTTGCCCAAAATCCCGAATCGCCCGTCATCAGTCTCCGCGTCCTCGTATTCGAGCCTTCCAGCGGCGAGAGCGTCAGGATAGATAAAGTCTTTTCAGGAGCGGAAGAGCCTCCGAATAATTCCGAGCACATCAAATACAGAAGCATATATGACTGCGGAAGCGACGAGTACTTCCTTCGCCTTAAGCTGGACTTCCTTACGAAATGGCATAGCGAAAAGGAATTGCGCTACGAAGTTCATGTACAGGACGGCGCAGGAAATGCGGACAGCTGCAGCGGGGAGTTCACGGTACTGCGGGATGAACCCCCTCGCGCCGCGATCGAAATTGCCGACGCCTACTATCGCGGAGAAAATTCCAACGATGCCGAAATAGGCGTCGAAGATATCTCCGCTTCCGACGGCGATGCTCTCATCAGAAGCTGGAGCTACATGCCGGAGGGTGGGATTTTTTCCGACATAAAGCAGATGCCCGGCTACCGCGACAGGAGCTTCGGAAGAGCCCAGAGAGTTTCCTTTATAAAGAGTGGCACGGGCAATTTCAAAGTGCGACTTTATGTAAAGGAAGTCTGGGTTGAGGAGACCCTTCCCGAATACATAAGCGAGGAGGACTACCTCAGCGACAGTTGCGAGGCGAGTTCATGCGTAGACAACATTGGCCCCCGGGTGGGGCTGCAACTTTCGAGAGCGAAGAGTATGGAAATGTTGCTGGTTGCCGAAGGACGGCAGGAAAAGGACAGGCTGCTAGCGCTTTCGGATGGCGTCAGGGCGGCTCTTGCGGAAGAGGGAATCGCCACGCAGCTCAAAATTGTCGCAGGAATAGCTGCGAGCGGAGATGTGAGCGGCAGTTTCGCGGAGATTGTGCCCGGAAGCAGCGGATATCTTTTATCTCCCGACGACCATGCGACAATATATAGCCCCTGCTGGAGAGGTATGTGGCAGGGCGGAAATATCAGCAGCGACAGCGACACCGTCTACATATTGAACGGAAGCCTTGCGCCGAGCGGCGAGGATCCGCGCTACAAGGTCAGAGATTATCCGTATACAATCAGCGCTTATGCACCAGATTTCAGCCTGCGTTGGAAGAGTACTATAAGTCGGGAAGTTTTGGCCAGCGATAACTGGCTATGCGATGCCAAGTGGGGTCATGACACAGAAGGAAGATATCTGTACCTCATTGAAGGTTCGCAGACCGCAATCTTTCTAAAGGCCGGTGGCGTTTATATAACTACCTTGCCTTACGCGCTCGGGGAATTCAACGCGCTTTCGGACGATTATATATATAGCTTTACAGCGGGCGGGATTCTGCGAATTTCGATGAGCAGCGGCGAGCTGAAAATCCTCTACAGCGGAGCTGCGGAAGGATTTAGATTATATGAGGGCAAGGTTCATTTCATGAGTCCGGCGCAGAGCGAGAAAGCCTTCTTTCTCTATAGAGGTGTATTCGACCCCGGGACGGAGGAGTTGGAATTTCAACTTCTATCCGATTCGGAGGGCCTAAGAGGCACGTCCTGCATCGCCATAGACGCTGCGGGCTGCATTTTTGTAGGAGAAGATAACGGCTTGCATTGTTACGACGCAGAAAATAAATTGGTAAAGCATATCGAGTTCGATTCGAGGCCGGACTCAAACTTCAGGCTTTTCCCTGTTTGGACTTCGGATGCGAGGATAGAATATATAGGCCAATCCGGCTCATCGCTGCAGGGAAACGCCCGCTACGGATACAGATACCTCACCCATTGCAATATATACGGTATCTACACGGATGAGTACTACGAGCAAAAAAAGGAGGGAACTAACGATTGGCTGAATTTCGGCAAGTCCATTGTCTATGCGCTACAGGACGATTCGGGCGCCATAGGCGTCTATATGGGCGGAGCCTTCGTATACACGGGATATCAATACCTTCAGAGTCTGCTATTCAGTTTTAAAGGCGATTTTGAATGTCCCCTGGAACTTCCGGTCGAGTTCTCGCGGCAGGGCGATCGCTTCGTGAGCGCCACCGCAAATGGCGGGGGCATAATGGATATAAAGCAGGTAATCCATAAAAAGGAGAGCAGACAGGACGAAGATGAGAGACTTAAGGCTGCTTTTCTTTCCCGCGATTGCGACTACGATTGTTTACTGCGATGCACGCCTTTGACCGGAGCGGAAGAACTCGTCGAGGAAGCAAAGGCACTCGTGCAGAGAGGGGAAACTCAGCTCGTGTTGAGCTCCGATCCGGGCGGAGCGGGAACTTTGAGTACCGAAATTTTCCTTGAGCCCGACACTGTCTATTACTACGAATATGACACGGACAAGGAGGAAGATATATTTTTCGCTCAGGCTTTGCTTTTGAGGGAGTTTTCGAGTGCGGAAGGGTATTCAGTCGATGAGATTTACAGCGAGGATTTCGAGGACAAAGATATAAATCCATTTTTCACTTGTTCAGCTGTACCGACGGGCGGCAAGTATCGCATAGGCTATCTTGAGACGGAGGCCTGCGATTATCTTAAGACGCAGGTCGGCAGAACGACGCCGATAAGTTTCTGTGTGCCGGAAGGAAGGAGGGCTGTGTTGGAATTCGGCTATGAGTACGATGTTCGCAGCAGCTACAGCATGGCTAAGTACATCCTCCTTACGGACTCGTACGGAAATAGGGTTCCTTGGGAACATTCAGCTGATGGAAGAAGCAGAGACGGCGGCAATTACATGCATCCGAGAATCCTTGGTCCGGGTAATTATACCCTGAGCTGTGTACTGAAAAATTATACGAGCTCGGGAGGTAATAAAAATTACTTTTACCTCGAAGATCTGAATGTTTACATTCTCGGAAGCGAGGCGCCTGT
>JAAZLU010000116.1 GCA_012799165.1 Clostridiales bacterium | reverse complement strand
AGTCGCCAAAAGACCGCAGGCGCACATCGAAGTAACTGAATATCTCCATGGATTTTCCGAGCTTTTGCAGCGCGACGCGCGTGCATGCGTAGTCCGCGCATTTCCGGTCATCCGAGATGCTTCGCGCACCCGCGAGCAGAGCGGATGTATCGAGGCCCGCTACCGCTATGGGGAGCAGTCCCACGACGCTCAGCACCGAATATCTTCCGCCTATGTCCTCGGGAACGTCGAAGAGTTCCAAGCCTTCTTCTTCGGCTTCTTTGCGGAGGGTGCCTTCGCCGGGACCCGCTAAGATATAAATTCTATCCTTCGCGTTGGAACCGTATTTTTTTATCATCTCATCTTTGAGGATGGAATATGCCAGGATGGTCTCGAGAGTATTTCCGGACTTGGAGATTGCACAGATGCATGTTTCCTCTTCCTGCATGCGCTCGATAACTTTCGCCATCTGCGAGCCGCTCATATCGTATCCGCTAAAGTCGACTTCAGGTCTGCCGGCCTTCCCGCCGAGCGCCTCTATTACGGCATTCGCGCCGAGGTAGGATCCGCCGATGCCTATTACGACGAAGTAGCTGCATTTATTCGCAATTTCATCCGCGATCTTTTTGATGCGCGCAAGCAAATCCTCATCGAAGTTTTCCGGAAGGCTCACCCAGCCCGTAAAGGGAATCTCTCCGGACTTGAGACTTCGAACATGCTCAAGGGCCTTGTTTCTGAGCTCCGCGCATTGCTCGACTTTCGAATGACTTAAATCTAATTGCATCTTAATCACCATATATGGATAGGGAAATTCGAATCCCCTGCAAAATCACACTTCTAAAAATTATATCACAGCCATGCATGCAAAGGTGATACAATGTTTCCTACCTTAAAATAACGCCGCGAAAATACAATAAAAACCGAACCCGCGACGCAGGTAACGGATGGAAATATTATACCACAAACATCCGCTTTAGAGGCAAAATAGGCAACATATCGTTTTAAATTATCTGCAAAATACACGGATGCCTGCAAAATACTGGAAGAATTCGCCTCATTTAGAGGGCACAACAGCCTCTCGATAGTATATAATGCATGCGAATCGGCTTAGCCGACTTTTTACGGATGGAGGAAACTTATGTTATACGACGATCAAAACAGACCTTATTTCCCCTGGGAACAGGCGGAAAAGTTTATGCGCGCGGCCTTCGAAGCCTACGGCCTGCCCGCGGAGGATGCCAAATTGTGCACGGATGTGCTGCTCGAATCCGACCGCAGAGGCATCGAAAGCCACGGCTGCAATCGCTTTAAACCCATCTATCTCGACCGCATCGATGCGGGGATACTCAATCCGATTACAAACATCGAAATTGTCAAGGAAACGCCCACGACTGCGGTGCTGGATGCCAATGACGGCATGGGAATGGTTGCAAGCGATCTTGCGATGCGCATGGCAATAGAAAAGGCCGGCAAGTTCGGCATGGCGGGCGTCGCGGTGCGCAATTCCTCGCACTACGGAATCGCCGGCTACTGGACGAGCATGGCGACGGATGCCGGGATGATAGGCATAACCGGTACCAACGCGCGGCCCTCGATAGCGCCGACCTTCGGCGTGGAGAATATGCTCGGAACAAACCCTCTTACATTCGGCATGCCTACGGACGAAAAATTTCCCTTTGCGCTCGATTGCGCAACTTCCATAATCCAGCGCGGCAAGATTGAGTACTGGGCCCATCAGGGCGAGCCGACCCCTGCGGGAGCGGTAATCTCGAGAGACGGCAGGACCCTTACGGATTCCGAAGAAATCCTAAAGCTTCTGGTATCGGGCGACGCGGCTCTGGCTCCTCTGGGCGGCGAAGGTGAGCGCACCGCAGGCTACAAGGGCTACGGTTATGCGGTAGTCGTGGAGATTCTATCGGCTGCGCTACAAGCCGGAAGTTTTATGAAGGCTCTTACGGGGCTCGATGCCGACGGCAAGCGAAGACCTTATCACCTCGGCCACTTCTTCTTTGTCGTGGACCCGGAAGCCTTCTGCGGCCTGGAAGTCTTTAAAAAGACGGCGGGAGATATCCTCCGAGAGCTCAGAAACTCGGACAGGGCTCCCGGTCAAGATAGAATCTACACCGCAGGCGAAAAGGAATGGCTCGTATGGCAGGAGCGCAAAGATAAAGGCGTTCCTATAGGCGAACCTCTGCAAAGAGAATTCGAGGAAGTTCGCGATAAAAAGAATTTGGACTTCAGCTTTCCTTGGGAGTAGCCGCATAGCAATTTCCACTTGCAGCGGCACGGAAAAAGGATTCTAAAGATTGCAAAAGCAGATGCAAATACAGCGCATCTGCTTTTTATTTACTCAAGTTGATCGCTCAATTTACTTAATCACCAAGCCGGCGACCTGCTTGCCGTAATTGTCGATTACCGCAAGCTCGTCCATAAACAAAGTGGCGTTTATCTTCGCGACATCTTCGAGCAGCACGATCTTTTCCGAGCGCCTCAGAACCTCCCGCGCGGCCGGCTCACTGAGTATATTCCCCCCATAGACGCATCCCGCCTGCTCGGCCAGACTTTGGGCCGCATCCGCTGCGGTCTGGGAAAATATTGCCGCTCCGATGCCTGCGACCGCCAGCACGCTGTGGGCAGTCATCTTATAGCTCGTTTCCTTATCCATAGAAGTTCTGCCTTCAAGTTTTGCGATATGTAGTTGCAGCTTGCCGCTCAACTTTTCCTTATCGTTGATAACTCCTAACACAGGAATATTAACGCTATCCTTAAAATCTCGGACGGAGAGGAATTTTCCGCTCGCGAGCGCAAAGAAAAACACAATTCCTGCGCACGCGATTGCTCCGACGATAAAGCCCATTATACCGTTCATCAAAATCTCTTTGGGTAGCGATGGAACCGAAGGAACGCTTATCGGCTTCCCTTCCGAATCCCTGTACGGAACCGGGCCGGTGAATTCCGAAATTTGTTCGACTTGATGCACTCCCAACGAATCTCTTATTATATTGTAAAGCTCGGCTTTTATATATCTTGCCGCCTCGCCGGATGCTCCGCTATCTGTGGAAATTACCTTCAACTCGATTAGACCGTCCGCTGCGCTCATGCTCATCGATGCGCCGGGCGCCGTCTTTCTCGCACTCTCCTGGACACTTCCATCGGAGTCGAATACGCGAGTGTATGCGGCAAGGAGCATTTTATTGTCAATTTCAGGGCTGAAGGGGCGGAAAAGTATCGTGCACTCATAGAGCTGCGGCCTGTTTCTGATTTCGTCGGCTGCGGCCTGCGCTTGGCGATTCTTGTTTACGGCATTTGCGATCAAAATCAGCGCTACGACAAGACCCGCAATTAATATGGGCACAAGCTTTTTCAAAAATAAAATGAATATATCGCGTAGTGATATCTCTCTCTCCCGCATTTTAACCTCCTACAGAAAATTGTTTGAGTCTTTACATCGGTCTTCGCTTGATACAGTTTACTCGTTATTTGTGCCGCAGGCAAGACCGCTTTCGAACTTATTTGCTCTGCGAGCAAGGTTTATCCGAATTCATTAGCAACGCGAACAATATTCGTCTATCAAGCTTTCGAGACGCTGCTCGCAATTTATTGCCTCTGCGAACAATACTCTTCTATCAGACTCTCCAGGCGCTTTTCGCAGCTGGCGAAGAAGTAATATTTAATCTTCGGTTCTGTGCCCGAAGGCCTTATAACGACGCGGCTGCCGTCGTCGAAATCCTCGATCTGCGTCTCGGGCTTTTCTTCGCCCGGCTGCAGGGCCACCGAAATTGTCCGGCTCAGCACGGGTCCGTATAGCTCGTTAAGCTCCTCGAGCTTATCCGCGAGTGTCTTGCCCTCGGCTTTTAGACAGGCCGCGGCCTTGCATATCAGCCTCGCTCCGAGCACTGCGTCCTTATCTCTTGCATACAGCCCTGCAAGCATTCCGTTGCTCTCCTCGAAGGAGAATGCGAAATTTTCCCCGGCTAAATCCATCTGCTCCGCTATATATTTGAAGCCCACCTGCGTTTTAACCACCTGCATGCCGTTTGCGCGCGCGATTCTGTCCGCAAGAGGTGTGCTAACAAATGAGGATACGAAAACTTTCCCCTTCATATTCGCCTTCTCGCAGATGTATGCGAGCACGAGGCTTCCGAGCTCGTTGCCGGAGAGGAGTCTGTATTCCGAAGCTGCGCCGGAGGCGTTTTCGGCACCGGGCGTCGCCTGAGCTGCTTTGCACATCGCTCCCACGCGGTCGCAGTCGGGGTCGGTCGCGATTATAATATCGCTTTCCATGCCTTCCGCAGCGCGCCTTGCGGCATGTTCCAGAGCCACTTTATAGGCGCTCAAAAACTCGGGATTTGGCTGGCCGCTGCTCGGAAAATCCCCGTCCGCTTCTTCCTGCTCGGGAACCACAAAGAGATTAAAGCCGTCCTCGCGTAGCACCTCGCTTACGGGCCTTCTACCGCTGCCGTGCAGAGGCGTATATATTACGGAGAGCTCCGAAGATGCAGGCTCGTCGTAGTCCGATGCCTCTTTCATAGCCTCCTTGTAAGCTTCGTACACTTCCTCATCGATGATAAATTCCGAAGGAATTTTCCCCGGCTCTTCGCCTCCGCTTTCAGGAACGAAATCTACTTGCAGGAGCTCTATCTCCCTTTGAATCCCATTGGCGGCATCCTCGAGAACTTGCCCGCCGTGCGGACCATATACCTTAAACCCGTTGTATTCCTTCGGGTTATGGCTCGCGGTAATCACGATTCCGGCATCGGCCGCCAGATGTCTAACCGCAAAGGAGAGCACCGGAACGGGCATTATCTCCTCGAACATCAGAACCTTGACGCCTTCTGCCTTTAAGGTCTTCGCCGTCTTCAGCGCAAACTCGAAGGAGTTGTTGCGGCTGTCGCGAGCGATTATTACGAGTGGAGCGTTCTTTGCACCCCCGCATTTGCAAGCCGAATCTGTCGACTCCGCTTCTTCGCCGGACGTTTTTTTTATATCTTTTTCTTTTAACTCCGGCTTCTCTTCAGCCTCGAGCTTTCCATCCGCAAATTCCTTCAAAAGAAAGCGCGCGAGTGCCCTGCTCAAGAGCTCGATCGTAGCGAGATTAAACTCTCCGGGCCCGTCGCCCATAATTCCGCGTATGCCCGCGGTACCGAATTTCAGTTTATACATTGCATTCCCCCCGATTTATTTATTTTTCCCTTAAAGAATTCTATCACAAAGCTGCTCAAATCCTCAACCGCGGCGGCGGCCAAAACTGCGAACACGGGAAAGAGCACTACCTGATAGCGCCCCTGCGCCTCGCTCAGCAGAAATACCAGCGCGTAGCCGTAGAACAGCAGGCGAAAATACATCTGTGCGGGTTTTCGAAACGGTGCAAATAACCCGATAAGAGCACCTACCGCGACCGCTCCCATCACCGCCATATACATGGCTGCCGATGCCTTGGAGATTACATTGCCGGGGTCGAAGTCGTAGAGGTCTCGCTCGGAGCGCGGCACCTCCCAGTTTATCGTCTTCCCGGGATGAGCATCCTCCCATGCGCGCTCCTCGTCGTAGAGCGAGCGCATCCACTTCGAGAGCGCTGTGTCTGCGGACCAATCCTCTTCCATCTTCGCGCTTAGGGTCTCGGGCAGCTTGTCCGAGTTTGCCTTCAAATCCTCTTTGAGCAGAAGGCTCAGTTCGTCCATAACCCTGTCGTAATCTCCGTCGTACTTATCCGCAAGCTCGTAGACCTTCATTCCCTCTTCCCTGGTCCACATGCCCTCTCCCGCCGAGTTGAGCCCGATCCACAAAAAATGAGCCGAAGCGTTCCTGCAGACCGGCCTTCCGACCCGCTTTTCGAGCCAATTTAAGGCTCCCCCTCTGAGCCCGCCCGCGCACGCTGTCATAATCACGATTGCAAGTGCGAGCGCCGCGAATCTTAGGGGCTTTTTGCCGGCCGCCTCACCAGGCACTGCCTTTGACGAATCTCCAATCAGCAAAAACACAACTCCCGTCGCCGCGCAAGCCACCAGGAATATCGGTGAAAACTGCTTAAAGATATCCGCAGCCCCCGCACAGAAACCCGCGCAGAGCAGGCAGATTGCGCCTCCAAGCGTTTTTTTAGACAAAAGCATACCTTTTATCGATACCGCGCCGCTTTGCTGCGAAATCGCGCTTTCCGCCGCCTGCCATGCGCAGATTGCGAAGAAGCTCGCGAGCAACATAAAGAGCATGGCGGGGTGTTCATTGCTCGTAATCGCGCTATAGTACGCAAACAGCGGCCAAAAACAATTTATCGCCGCCGCCGTGTTTGCCGCCCTCTGCCGCTTAAAGATTCGTGCCCCAATCAAGTACACCACTGCAACAATCAGGCCTCCGATTATCGCATTCAAATACACTGCGCCTTCATAGCTGTCGCCGGCTTCGCCTCTCTGCGTATTCCACACGGCAATCAGGCGTGGATAGAAGGCCCAGTGAGTAAAGATTTCTTCCTTAATAAGCGCTTCGCCGCCGGCGCTTCTAAGAACATCTGCAAAGTCGTACTTCATAAGCATATAGCCCTGCAGATTTTCGAAGCAACTCATGCGAAAGCGGGTGCCTGCGATAATCCAAAGCAGTGCCATAATCGGGTCGGGAATTCTAAAAAAGTTCTTGGGAATTAGATGCAGAAGGAGCACCGCTGCGGCTATGCCGATGGCGATATTGAGCTCCGGGCCGAAGTCTTCGTATGTCCTTTCTATGGCCTTTGAGCTCATAACCAAAACATAAACCGGCAGGCCCGCGAAGAGGACTGCGAATATTGTATATAGTGCGATACCGAATTTTCTCATGTACTAAAAATTCTTTTCTTTTGCTATGTAAATCGGGCGCTGCTTTACTTCCAAATAAGTCTTCGCCAGATACTGCCCGAGCACTCCAATGCCTAAAAGCTGCACGCCGCCGAGGAACAATATAATACACACGAGCGATGGCCAGCCTGCCACCGGGTCGCCGAAGGCGAGTGCCTTTATAAATACATAAAGCATATAGAGGCCGCTGCCGAGGCAGCTCAAAAAGCCCACCGCGCTCGCAATCGAAAGCGGCGCGGTCGAGAATGCGACGATTCCGTCGAAGGAGTACAGCAGCAACTTAAAGAACGACCACTTCGTCTCCCCCGCGGCGCGCTCTCTGTTTACATACTCCAGCCAATGAGTCTTAAAACCTACCCAGGAGAATATTCCCTTGGAAAATCTGTTGTATTCGCTCATCTGAAGTATCGCGTCGGTCATACGGCGGGTCATGAGCCTGTAATCCCTTGCACCGTCCACGATTTCGGTCTTGGAAATCTTATTGATGAGTTTATAAAAGAGCCGCGCAAATAAGCTGCGCACAGGGGGCTCGCCTTTGCGGTTTGTGCGCCGGGTACCCACGCAATCGATTTCTTCGCCCTTGCTACCCATCTCCCCGCCGGCCTTTGAATTCTCGATTATCTTAAACATCTCCGGCAGCATCTCCGGGGGATCTTGAAGATCCGCGTCCATAACCGCCACATAGTCGCCACCGGCATTCTGAAGGCCCGCATACATCGCCGCTTCCTTGCCGAAGTTGCGCGAAAAGCTTATGTACTTGCAGCTTGCGTCCCTCGCCGCCAGAGCCTTGATTACCGTCAAAGTCCCGTCCGCCGAGCCGTCGTCCACGAATACAAATTCGCTCCTTGCGCCAAGTTGCTCAAGTTCTTTTACAACGGGCTTCATAGCCTCATAGTACAGCGGCAGCGCCGCCTCCTCGTTATAGCAAGGTACAATTATGCTGATCGTCTTCATAAACACTCCGTAGTTCGGTAAATTGGGCAGGTCAAAGCTCAGAGGCTTGTGCTTGCGAAAAATATTATATCACAACCACGCATACCAAGGTGATACAACATTTTCCACCCCCAAGAACGCCGCAAAGACCTCCAATTGCACAAGTGCGGCGAATATAACCGGGGAAAATGTTATAACACAACTAAGCGCACTGCGGTGGGCTCAAGATAATGTACAGTGGCTGGCCAAACCCGGCATTTTTGTTACATGACCGCGACAGCGCTTAGGATTTATAATCATATTCTTCAATGTTCTGTTCAAGCATAAGGAATCGGTCGAAATCGCTTTCATAAAGCCTGTCCTGTACTATCCTGTACTTTTCGAATTCTGTTTCGGCATGCAATTTTGCCTGTTCAGCACTGATTTTACCCGGGCCAATCAACAATTCGTTGTCGTTAAACTCTAGAAATCCGTCGAGGCGTTTAGACCAATCTTCCATGCTCATCGGTATTTTCCGCTCTGCTTGTAATTCAGCGTAATCCAAATAAAGGGAAACTATTCTCTCGAGGTAGGACATTTCTTCTTCGCTCAGATAATTTTTAGCAATCACGACATCCGCTTTTACTATCTTCCCTTCCGGAGCACTCTCCCAGGTCGTTAATCCCATGTGCTCTTTTTCAGCATCTGCCCGTTCAAAAATCAATTCTGCCGCAGTATGACGGTGAACTGCATAATGTAGCTTATTCTGCACGGTTTTAAAAAACAAACGAGTCGTTTTAGCATCCTTATCATAATCAAAGGCGGTGGCATACAAGTCGGTAACCTTCTGATAGAACTTTCGCTCGGACAAACGAATTTCCCGAATATACTGGAGTTGACGCTCGAAATACTCATCCGTAAACATATGTCCTTTTTTTAGACGTTCCTTATCCATCGTCCAGCCTTGAATCGTGTGGTCTTTAACAATTTGACCCGCCCATTTGCGGAATTGGACCGCACGCTCATTATTGATCTTGAACCCCACAGCGACAATCATCTGAAGTGAGTAATGTTCGAGTTCTCTGGCAACTTGACGATTTCCCTCGGTTTGAACTGTCAAGTATTTCTTGACAGTTGCTTCAGGAATAAGTTCGCCATCATCGTATATGCGCTGTATGTGTTGAGAAATAGTTTGCTTTGTCACATCGTAAAGTGTAGCCATCATCTTTTGTGTCAGCCAAATGTTTTCATCCTCATAGCGCATTTCAAAACTTTCGTCGCTGCCGCCTGTGGACGCCACAAAAGTAAGATACTCTGCCGCCGAGCTGCGAAGCACCAGCTCTTGTTTTCTATTTTTCTTACTCATACTTCTTATCCTCAACTTTGCCTTTAAGCATAGATTCTAATTGTAGCATGAACACGGAGTCCAAAATGTTTCGATATTTTCATCCTATACAGCTTGTTGAATATAATCACTATTCATAATAGAACCTCCGTGTATTTTCTCATACTTTCTTCGATATTGAAAACTCCGGCATATTGCATTAACAAAGGAATATTTTTATCTTTCCGCTCAAAATAAAGCTTGAATGCTACCTGAAAAATTTGTATGTCCGTGTTGTCTTTGTTTCTTAACAAGTCGCAGATGGCTCGCTCTTTATCGTATGCGGCGACAACATTGCCAAAAGGCGTGGAAAGTTCCGTCTTACCTAACAAATACTTTTCTTTATCGACTTGGAAGACACGAATTTTACGTTTACGCAGATGAGCGGCATTGTATCCCCGCGGCGCAGTTACTGTAATCTCGAACGGTTCGCGCTCCATAAGCTCATTTAAATACAGCGCCGTTTCGTGAGAAAAACATACTTGCTTATTCAAAGCACTGATAACATAGAGTTCATCATCCCATGCATCTTCTGTTTTGTACAGCCCTCGTCCTACGCGCATTAAATTCAGGTCTGCCACAAAATCATAAAAATAAGGCGCCGAAACATCCAAGCTCAGCGCATCGCTTGTCTTGATGTATCCGTTCCCTTCTTCCAACAGCTGAAAAAGCTGATCCATCTTTACCATATGACCTTACCTCCACGCTACAAATTCTATCATTTTGTAGCGTGAATGTAAAGTAGCTATAAATATTTATATCTTATTAATATGAAACCTACCCTACCCCTCCGGCGGCCCTACGAACATCTCCAGCCTTCCATCCTCCATATCTATGACCGCCAGATGGCAGGTGCGCATCGCAAAGGATTGGCGGCTCAGCTCGAAGACCAGTTCCTCGAGCTCGGGATTGTGCCCAATCAGCAGGAGAGATTCGCAGTCCTGCCTTCGGACGATTCCCTTGAGGATGGCGGGCGAAGAAGCGTAAATTTCATCCATGTATTCGATTTCTCCCCCGTAATCGTAGGAATTCAAAAGGAGCTCCAAGGTCTGCCTTGTCCTCAGAGCTCCCGAGCAAAGTATCCTGTCTATTTTAAAGGCATTCTCCTGAAAGAAAGCGCCCATGGCCGCTGCCTCGCGCATTCCGCGCGAATTCAGCGGCCGCTCGTAATCTCTGAGCGCGGAACTATCCCAACTGCTCTTTGCATGTCTCAGCAGGTATAATTTCTTCATCGGTGTAAACAACAGTGCTTGAACCCGAAACACCCCTCACTGCGGGCAATCACTTCTTCATTCGTACAGATGGCAGGCCACCTTGCGACCCTCTACCTCGCGCATCGCCGGCACTTCAGCGGAGCAGCGCTCCGTAGCCCGCGGGCACAGCGGATGGAATCTGCATCCGCTCGGCGGATTTACCGGGCTTGGTATTTCGCCCGCCAGCATCTCCTTGTCCTCCTTGCGAAGCTTGGGATTGGGCTTGGGCACCGCCTCGAGCAAAAACTTGGTGTAGGGATGCAGAGGTTTTTCGTAGACTTCCGCCGTAATACCGACCTCGCAAATTTTCCCGAGGAACATTACGCTCACTCTGTCGGAGAGGTAGCGCACCACGGAGAGGTCGTGGGAAATAAACAAATATGTCAGCTTCAGCTCCTCCTGTAATTCGTCCAGCAGATTGAGCACCTGGGCCTGGATAGAGACATCCAAAGCGGATACGGGCTCGTCGCAGACGATTAGACGGGGATTAAGCGCCAGGGCGCGGGCAATCCCGACGCGCTGACGCTGACCGCCGGAAAACTGATGCGGATAGCGGTTTATAAACTCGGGCCGTATGCCGCATTTTTTAAGCAACTCCTCCACCCTGGCGGTGGTCTCTTCCTTCGTCTTATAAATTCCGTAGGTCTCCAGAGGCTCAGCGACGATATCGCGAATCGTCCAGCGGGGATTGAGCGAAGCATAGGGATCCTGGAAGATTATCTGCATGTCCCTCCTTGCCTGGCGCATCTCTTCGGGCGAAAGCTGCTGAGTATCCTTGCCGTCAAACACAACTGTGCCCGCGGTGGGTTCGAGCAGGTTTAAGATAAGACGGCCCAAAGTGGACTTGCCGCAACCCGACTCGCCGACCAGCGCCATGGTCTCCCCCTCGTAGATATCCATGCT
>JAAZLU010000115.1 GCA_012799165.1 Clostridiales bacterium | reverse complement strand
TCTTCCTACTTCTATTGCGGCTGCCGTACCCGCGGCCATTATGCCCGCCGAGATGAAGGGCATAGTCATGGACCAGTTCAGATAAAACTTAGCTATAAGTATCATTACGGCAAAGGGAGTAAGGAAAAGCATGCCGTTGTCAACGGCGTAACTTATTACTCCTTTCCCCTTTTCCGCACGCAGTGAACCGTTCAATGCAGCTAAGAATAACTTGAGGGTTATCCTAAAGAGGCCTCCGAAGAAGAGGCCTATGAACACACCGAATCCTATGTTATAAAGGTTTAATAAATTCATAGAGTCCGCCATGGCACTTACACCGAAAGCGATGAAGCAAAGTCTTCGAACCAGGGCCTTAAATGCTCTTCCTTTTTTGAAATCGACTTCCACTTGCATCACCTCCTATAAGTTCCCGAAAAACGACCAGGATATCAACACCAGGGCGCCCACCAGGGTCGCCAGAGGCACGCTCAGGGCGTTCTTCCCGCCCGTCAGATCCCGGATGGTGACTATCATAGGCCCGATAGCCCATAAGACTCCGCTTACGCCGAAGGCGACGGAGGTCTTCCATCCCAGGGCAAGAGAAAAAATCAATCCTAAAACGCCGTAGATAAGAGCTCCACTGTAACTCAGGCAGAAAGCCGAAACGGTCTGGGGCAAGTTCTTATCCGTCTTGACAGCCTTAAGTATCACCCACAGGATCGCGCCTATTATTGGTATTACAACTAGGCCGTAGGCGAGACCGACTCCTGCGGAAAACAGGACAAAATTCACTTCCTTTTGTCCTGTTTTATACAGATCGAGTCCCGTCTGTATAAAGAACAATCCGAAGGCCAAAGCCGACACTAGCGGTCCTAAATACCACCTGCTGGATAAAGCGCCTTCCAGCGCTGCGGCCGGGTTCATCATCATGCCGAATATCGTTCGCATAAATGAGGGTTTTGTCTGCTCCATCATCGCACCTGCCTTTCGCGGTTATTTCGTATCTCGTCTTAAAATGTCGGATTAATATTTATTTAAAATAGCATAACAAAAGCGGGATAATAAAACCCCACCCGAACGGGTGGGGTTTATAAAAAAATCCAGATTTTTAGACTAAACTTCTCTCGCAGTTTTGCTTCCAGAAAATAACCAGAGTGGAGAGGGTACAATTACATTATTTTAATAGAGTATCATGCAATAGACGATATATCTTCTTTCTTCAACACTACGCTGAACAATTCCGCGCGGCTTTGAACGCCGAATTTGGAATAGATGTTCTTTACATAATATTTGACCGTATTTTCGCTGATTAGCAGATCTTCGGCGATGCTTTTGTAGGTCTTTCCTTGAAGCAGCAGGAAGGCGACCTGACTCTCCCGCTCCGAGAGCTTTCCGAATTCGGCGGCGCGATCTATATGCATCGTCTGTTCCTGTGCCGGCAATTCATAGAATGCAGAAAGGTAGGCATTGTCTTTAAGCAGAGAATAAAGGCGTTTGTGCAGCGGCGGCAGCATAACCAAGGTTACACAGACTACTGCCAATGCAAGCAGCGTGGGGCTGGCACTTTCCATATTAGAGCTTCTGATTACGCTTCCTATGACTCCCCCGAGCAGCACGCCCAAAACATTGGCAGACATACCGATTCCCAGAATTTTCGACGGATTCGAGCCATATTCCAGCATCTCTCCCAGCATGGTCCACCAAAACAGATCGTATATTCCGCAGGCGCTCATCATGAGGGTATCGACCACAAGATAGGCGGCAGGTCCCCGACCGAGACCCATAAAAGCGACAAAGGAAAGTCCTATCATGGCTATGGCCACGTAGAGTATATTGCTCCGGTTGACTTTTGACGGCAAATTTCTGATTACAAGTATCGCAACGATATACGGAAGCGCCCAATACCAGCTCGCCAAATCTTGAAGATGGGCGAACGCGGGATTCACAACCTGATACATGAGCCCCGAATTGATGGTTATGGTGACGATGAACAAAGATAAAAAAAGTAAGGGCTTAACGATACTCACGGGATTATCTTTCTGCTCGGATGCCCCAGAAGAGACAGAAGTGTCATTATCAGAAATCTTAAGGGCAAACGCAAAGGCAGCAATCAGCATCATTACGGCTAAAGCCAAGCCGGTGCGAGGTGAAATATGAATAGATGCCATATTGAGAATTATCATGAAAATGTTCGACAAAATGAGCATATCCGCAGCCATTTTGATTCGTTCATTTTTCGGCGTACTGCTTTTTAAACAAAATGCCCAGCCGGCGACGCAGGCTCCGCACAAAAACGAGGATACTATGATTCCCGGGCGCCAAAATACAGACGGAGGAAAGAAAAAGAATACAGACACAGCTATGAAAATAATATTAGAAGTCAAAAATAGTCTTCGCGCCGCCTTTTTTGTTTTTATAAACAATCCGCAAAACAGAAGCCCCGCAAACAGCGTCGCTATCCCTGAAAAAACTGTAACAGAAGGGTCGAAGTTATAAGCTTCTGCGAGAGAGTAGAAGATCTGACCTTCAAAAGCAAAGGACAGCATCCACGCGGAAAACAGCGAATGAACGATGACGGATAACGAGCGCTCATTAAGTAATCTTTTTTTTATATCTGTCTTGGCCATAGCTCATCCGCCCCGGCTTATATAAAAACGTCTCTTGTGCGGAAAAAATCCTCTTTTCAACAACCTGCCGAAGCGGCGCAAATTATAAGGAAAATTTCTTTTTGAAAAATCTATAAATATTATAATATGTATTTTTGCGAATAAAGTCAATTCGCAGACAAACAGACTGCCGGCAAAGAAACAAGTATTTCTTCAGGCTATCGATTATCCTGCAAATGCCTTGTTTTTTCAGCTACCATACGCTCTACCGCACTATAGTTTTCAGGAGTGCAAAACAAGGCGATCTGCTCAGTCAAACCGCCCCAAATAAGGATGGTGTTGCTTTTAGGCCTGTATTTGACCTTGGTGACGCGCTTCCATTTCAGGGAAGTCTCCTGCCTCGACTGAGCCAGCAGTCCAGCGCCGGCAGCAGCGGGCTTTCTGGAGAAAATCCCCAGCACAACCACCAGAGCATTTATAATTCGATTCTTCTTAGCCTGCCCTGCCTGCGTACGGCAAAGCACTGCCTTATCGTCCAAGACGAATTCGGCATCGTACTTTCCCCGATAAAGCAGCATCATTAAAAGCCATGTTAAAAACAGTAGTGCGGCGATGAGTCCCAGCGCATACAGCGTGTAGACGCTCATAATCGCAGCACTGAACGAAAACCTGTTAGGCGCGTCGAAGCTCTTGCCCGACGCGTACAGAACTACGAGCGCGACGATTCCGAAAGGAATACCGATAGCGATCCCCAACTGCTTCAAAATCACAGGATTTTTAAATATTGAAACGCTTATTTCCCATTCCATTCTTTCAGGCGTTTCCGTTTCTCCGTTCATAAGAAGATCCTCTTCTTTTCCTCCTCGTGTACCGAATACAAATAAGAGCAATCTCCGCCAATGTCAGTATAGCAAAAACAAATAAATAAAATCTACCCGATTGAATGGATTTATAAAAAAGTTCAGCTTTTTTAAGGCCAAACTTCGAAATTGCATAATTTTTCAGGAAAGTCTCTTGCAGGATGATAGAAATCTTTTATAGATTAATAGTAAAAAGCGGCAAGATCTTAACTCCGCTGCTTATTTCTTAATTTAATGCTCATCAGCCGCCTTCCGTCCTCTTCTTCCTGTAGGCCTCAGTTTTTTCGGGGTCCTCGGTATATTCCCCGTCGGGCGTCAGCATTCCGACGCTATACTCAACAGGAAGGTCGGGATCTTCATGCGAAGGCAACACAGCCTTTAGCGCGATTATAGCAAGCTCCACCATCTCGTCTGTGGGCTCCGCCGTCGTCAACTTTTGAAGCATAATCCCGGGCATCGAAAGAGTCCTTACGAAAGCATTATCGTGCCTGCCAGTAAATTGCAAGAGTTCGTAGGAAAGCCCTGCAATCAAGGGGATAAGGATGAGCCTCGAGATTACCCTCGCGGCTACGCTCGGCCAACCGAGCAGAGAGAAAAGCAGCAGTGAAATAACCATTACGAACATCAGGAAGCTCGTTCCGCAGCGAGGATGCAATGTATAGAAGCTCTGTACATTCGCGACATTCAATTCGAGCTCGTTCTCGTAACAATGTATAGTCTTGTGCTCCGCACCATGATACATGAAGGTCCGCTTTATATCGGGTATCCTCGAAACCAGGGTAATATACAGCGCGAACATGACAATGCGGATTAAGCCCTCTACGAGGTTCAGCAACAACGCGCTGTCGATTC
>JAAZLU010000114.1 GCA_012799165.1 Clostridiales bacterium | reverse complement strand
CCCATGTCGTTGAAGAAAGTCATGCCGTTGCTGAAGAATATAATTCCTTCGCTTGCCGGTGTGAACACCATCGTAGTCATATCCGTATATAGCGGAACCGTAATCCAATTGTCCGCCAGGAAGTGCTCCGCTACTTCGACATATTCAGTTCTTTTGTTGTAGTCGACAGTGCTTTGAATCTTTGCAACCGTTGCGAAGTATTCATCCTCGATTCCGAATACACCCAGGTTGGTCTCATCGGTCAGGGCATACATCAGCAATAGGACCGGCTCCTGCCAACCGAAGTGCTCAAGCCCCAGATCGTACTTGCCTTCGTAGATGATGTCGTAGTGACCGTAATCCGCATAGGTCTCGATATTGAGTTTGATTCCGACCTCCTTGAACTGAATCTGCAAAGACTGACAGGTGTTATTTTCGATTATGTCATCGTTTGCAACGATCAGAAGCTCCAGCATTTCTCCGTTTTTATCAAGATAGCCGTCGCCGTCGCTGTCCTTCCAGCCCGCCTTCTTAAGGAGGTCTTTGGCGAAATCGATGTCGGTATCGAAATTATCCTTGTAATACTGCTCGAATTTCTTGCTCATATTCGGCGTGCCGTCGGTAATTATGGAATAAGCGGGGATGACCCTGTCGGCATTTGCCTCTTTTATCGCATCCCTGTCGCAGATTCTCGCGATAGCTTCCCGCACTCTTATATCGGCGCAGGGTCCCTCATCGCAGTTGAATTCGATGTAGTTGATGTTCGGGATATTCACGAAGGTCTGAACATCAACATCCTTTCTTGTGAGCTGGGCTACGCCGTCGAGCGACATCGAGAAAGAGGCTTGAATGTCGTCTATGTTCAGCGCGTTAGCCATGGTGAACTCTTCGGGAATGAAGCGCACTACGATTTCCTCGTACTTGAGCTTGCCTTTATTTTGCACAATGGGGTTATTTGTCCAGTATCTTTCGTTTCTCTTGAGAACGACGTGGGAGCCCTCGACATAAGTTTCCAGATAGTAGGGCCCGTAGGGTTGCGCGCCCCAGAGCAGATCATCGTCGCTTGTGGAATCCAGAACGTCCTTATCCTGTACGGTTATGAAGGTCCCCGCCAGAGAGCAGGATATATCAGAGCTGAATTGAGAGAGATTTAGAATTACATTCTGCCCGTCTACTTCGATGGAATCCACCATAGCGAGATTATCGGCGAAGGGCGCAATTGCCTTGAATCTGTCCAGAGAAGCCTTGACGTCTTCCGGTAGTAATTCTTCTCCCGAGGCGTAGTACATGCCTTCGGGTATACCGAGGGTAATGGTGAGTCCGTCCTCGCTGACATGCACAGAATGGGCGATCGAGGGGATCATTTCACCTTCTTCGTTGAGGGCGACCAAGGGATCCGCAATCAGGGGTTGCGTAAAGAAGGATCCGTCGAGCTGAACCACGTCGGCACCCCACCACTGGCTGCTTTCTGCCAAGGTTATGCTGGTCCTTTCCTTTCCCGGATCAGTTTTCTTGTCGCCTTTGCCGCATCCTGCCAACATTGAAAGGCAGAGCACGAGGACGAGTAAAATTGACAGTACTTTTTTCATATTTTCCTCCTGTTAATCACAAAATAACTGACACTATAATAATATGCACTCAGCAAAATGGCCGGGTCCGACCTCCTTTAATTCCGGCGTCTGCTTAAGGCATTGATCGGTAACATGGGGGCAGCGGGGTGCCAGACGGCAGGCGATTGGATTGTCGGGAACTTCACCGGGTTCGCCTGAGAGCTTCCGCTTCTCCCTTCCTCTTTCAGCTGGATCCAGCACCGGTACAGAGTTAAGGAGTATCTCCGTGTAGGGATGCTTCGGATTTTCCAGTACATCATCCAAACTGCCGTATTCCACCAGCCTGCCCATATACATGACGGCGACTTTATCCGATACGTATCTTATGACATTCAGGTCGTGGGTTATTATTACATATGTAAGATTGTATTCCTCTTGCAGATTGAGAAGGAGATTCAGGATTTGCGCCTGAACGGAGATATCCAGAGCCGATGTCGGCTCATCCAAAATCATGACTTCCGGCTCCATAACCAGGGCGCGAGCTATCGCTATCCTCTGCTGCTGTCCTCCTGAAAGTTGGTGGGGATAGCTGTGCAGATAGCTTTCATCCATATGTACGCTGCGCAGTGCCTGCTTTGCCTTCTCTTTAGCCTCCGCCTTGTTCATATTTCTGATGATTAAAGGTCTTATTATCGAACTTTCGACTGTCTGCCTGGGGTTCAGATTCGAAGCCGGATCCTGAAAGACCACCGCGAAGTTTTCGCGCGCCTTTTTGATGTCCTGCTTGCTCGCTCCGACGATCTGGATGCCGCCGATCTCGACGCTTCCGCCCGTGGCCTTGGTGAGACCCAGGAGTACCCTCGCCAATGTCGTCTTTCCAGAGCCGGACTCACCGATGAGCCCGAGGACTTCGCCTTTATAAATATTAAGGCTTAAATCCTGTATGGCGTTGATGGTT
>JAAZLU010000113.1 GCA_012799165.1 Clostridiales bacterium | reverse complement strand
GAGCATAGGTATAGGCGGGCCATATCTGACGATAAGGAAGTTCAACCGCAGTCGCATGACTATGGAGGACCTTATCGCTCAGGGCGACATCAGTGCCGAGGCGGCGGAGCTGCTGGGAAGGCTGGTCGCCGCGGGCTACAACATGTTCGTATCGGGAGGCACGAGCTCGGGAAAGACGACTTTTCTGAACATACTCTCGGACTACATCCCCGGCGATGAGAGGATAGTCGTCATAGAAGATTCCGCGGAGCTGCAGATTCGGGGTAGGGAAAATCTCGTGCGTCTGGAGGCGAGGAGCCCGAATGCCCAGGGAAAAGGCGCGGTCAGCATCAGAGAACTCATAAAAACCAGCCTGCGCATGAGACCCGACCGCATAATCGTCGGCGAGGTTAGAGGGGAGGAAGTGGTGGATATGCTCGCTGCAATGAGCACAGGACACGACGGATCTCTATCTACGGGGCATGCGAATTCCATAAGAGGAATGCTGGGCAGACTCGAGACTCTGCACATCAGCGCTTCGGGCTTTCCTCTGCAGAGCGTCAGAACTCAGATTGCTCAAGCGATAGAGATCTTTGTGCATCTTGCACGGAGCGCCGGGGGAGCGCGCAGGGTTATGGAGCTTAGCGAGGTCGCAGGGATGAGCGGAGGGGAAATAGTGTTGAATCCGCTCTTTGTGCACGAGGCTGGAAAGGGCCTTTGCGCCACGGGGAACAGTATAAGGAACGATGCGAAGTTAAGACTCAGAGAGGAAGTGAACTTTGACTGATTATCGAATCTACAAATTGAGCGGGAAGGAGAAGCGAGATTACTATATCGCCGCCTGCCTTGCCTTGGCCGCATTGGGATTTCTGTTCTATCATAGCCTTGTCATGAGTGTCCTATGCGCCGCAATCGCTGTCCCCTGCAAGAAGTTCTATGAGCGGATTCTTCGGGAGAAGCGCAGGGCGAGGCTCCTGGAAGGCTTTAGAGATGTGCTTTACTCAATTTCAGCATCTGTGGCGGCGGGCAGGCAGATGCCTCAAGCGATAGAGGACTGCGCCGTGCAGATGGAGCTTAGCTACGGCAAGGAAGCCGATATCGCGCGGGAGATGAGTGTCATAGCGCAGCACTACAGGGAGATGCACGGGGACGCGTCCGCCATGCTCTTCGATTTAGGCGAGCGGAGCGGAATACCTGAAATAGCGCAGTTCGCCGCTTCCTACAACATCTGCGAGCGGAGCGGCGGCGACCTCGAGGCGGTCTGCCTTAGCAGTGCAAATCTCTTGCTCGATAAGATAGCATTCGCCGGAGAAGTGAAGGCTATCATCGCACAGAAAAAGCTCGATATCGGCATGCTCGTGAGCCTGCCTCTCATAATCTTGTTGTTTCTTAATCTGGCGGCGGCGGACTATGCGGCGCCGCTCTACACGACGCTTTCCGGGCGGTTCATAATGACCCTCTGTCTCGGCGGTATAGGATTTTCGCTATGGTTGAGTTTAAAGATTACAAGGATAGAGTTGTAGCCGCGGCCTCCGGATTTTGGCAACGAGCGAAGGAAAAGAGCGAGGAAAAATTTTTGCCGTATGTCTTTCTTGAGATTTGCGGGGCGGATATAGACGGAGAGATTAAGAAGGGTGATGCCGGAGCTTTAAAGGCGATAAAGATTGCGGCGGCAGTGCTAGCGCTCCTTGCAGTCGCCGCATATTTAATCCCTTTTAATAGACCTGTGCTCTCCGATTTGTTGAAAAGACCGGATCCCGGCGAAGGAAATTCATCTGCGGAGCTACAGCTGCAAATCGACTATGAAGGAAACATGCTGAGGGAAAATGTCAGCCTTAAGCTTGCGGAGAGAGAGTTGAGCGCAGAAGAGGCGGATGAGCTTTTCAATGAATGCGAGCGCTGCCTTGCGGAGATTATCGAAGGAGACGGCGAGGGTAAAGAGCTTTCCGGCGATCTTGAGCTTCCGAAGCATTCTGAGGACGGCTTGGTCGATATCTATTGGGAGAGCAGCAAGCCCGAGATAATCGACGATCGAGGGCGGCTAAATGCGATTGGAGTTAAGGAAAGGACGCAAGTGGTCTTGAAGGCACTCATGAGCGCGGGGGTTCACAGCAGGGAGGCTCTTTTCTTTGTGACGCTATCCACGGATTCCGTAGAGGATTATGTTCCGTCGCTTCGAAGGGAGTCTGAGCGGATGCTCAGGCAAATCGAAGGAAATCCTGCTCCGCAGAGTTTGATTTTGCCGGAGCGGAGTCCCGGCGGCGCGAATCTGAAGTGGAGCATTCCCAGGAAAACTTTTCCGACGGAGCTACCCGCTATGTTTTTTCTCGTATCGCTCGGTATATTTTTTTCGCGGCACGATTCACTCGAGAAGAGGCTTAGACGCCAGAAGGAGGATTTCTCAAGTGAGATTCCCGAGATGAGTCTCCAGCTCACTTTGCTGCTCAATGCGGGTTTAGTCGTGAGCGCGGCTTTCGACGAGATGATAGAGATTAACCGGGATAGTGAAAAGCCGCTTTATAGGGCCTTGGGACGCCTTCGGGACAGCAGCCTGGAGTCGAACAGCTCCTTCGTGAGCGAATTGTATGTCTACGCCTCGAAGACGGGTATACGCGAGTTTATACGCTTTGCGAATCTTGTGATGGATGGAAGCGAACGAGGTAGCGAGCTTGCGGATAAGCTCGAGAGGGAGAGGCAGCAGCAGTGGGGCGGGCGGCTCAATGCGGCCAAGGCTCGCGCTAAAGAGGCGGAAACCAAACTCTGCCTTCCGCTGATGATATTGTTAATCATTTTGGTGGTCATATGTGTAGCTCCGGCGATGATGGAGATGTAAAGAAAGGAAATTATTATGGAAAAACTCATGATGAATCTCAAATACAGGCTTTGTAGCCGTGACGGTATGGAGATGGTTCAGGTCGCGATATTGATAGCGATAGCGGTCTTCATAGGGCTCATATTCAAGGACAAGATAGGAAAATTCATAAACGATGTTTTTGGCGAACTTTTTCGAAGCGATTTCTAGTAGGAACGGTAGCGCAATGATCGAGGCAGCTCTGGTATTCCCTCTGTTGGTGTTGATGATTGCAGGTATAGTGAGCTGTGCGCTCTATGTGCAGGATCATGTAAGACAGGATGCGGAAAGGCACAGGATCGAGGCCGGCGAGTACCTTGAAAGTTCCTTATTGAGGCCGGAGACGCTGCTTCGGCTTGAATGGGTCGCTGATGAATAGGGGGCTTTATTCTCGAAGGATAATGAGGAAGAACGGAGGTTTTTCCTCTGTTTATACCGCGATGATTTTGGCGAGTCTCACGGCCTTCCTGTTGGTGATAGCGGAGGTTTGTGCGGGATTCGCCACGGGGAGCATCTGCGAAAATATCTGCGTAATTGCCGGTCAGTCAACGCTTTCGGAGTACCAGAGGAGCCTGCAGGAGCGCTACGGTATCTTTGCGCTGAGGGGTACTGAAGAAGAGCTCGAGGAAATCTGCGCTTATTACATAGTTTCCAATGCAGAATCTTCCGGAGGGATAGTGAAGCCTCGGTTAAAGGAATGTGCTGTCAGCACTGAGGAGAGTGTAGGGCTCAATTACGAAGTTTTTGCTGATCAGGTGGAAAAGCTCGGAGGCTTGCTCGTCGGCAAGGCGCTGATCGAAGGGAGTTCGCTATCGAGCTTACTTGCCGGAATTAGAAGCATAGTCGAGGTATCATCTGGCGGAGAAGATGTGATTGGGGAGCTGGAGAACTTGCGCGAGGCACCCGAGCCCGTCTACGATGAGGAGGGTATCGAAATTCCCGAAGATCCAAACTCCGTAGAGCGCAGAGAGCAAGCGGGAAGCCTCCTCTGTGATTATAGGGAGGCTAGCGAGCAGGAAGACGAGGTTTTCGAAGGCGGAAGTCTTGCGAGCATCGATATTTCCAATTTGCCGAGCAGTCTTCTCGGAGTTTCCGAGACTTACAGCCTGCTTTTATCGGGTGGAATAGGCGAGCTGAGCCCCGGAAGTATAGCGCAGTCAGTTTACATAATACAAGTTTGCGGGAATTATGTGAATAAATCTTGCGAAATCCTGGACTTGGAATGTGAATATATACTTTTTGGCGCAACGAGCGACAGGGAAAACCTAAGAAAGACCTCCCTTAGCTTGTTTGCGCTGAGGTCGGCGATTAATTTAGCGGAAATCTATGCTGATTCCGCACAGATGGCAGAGATAAGTGGTCTTGCGGCTTCGTTTCCTGCTGTACCGCTTCCCCTCGCTACCTTCATAATAGCTGCGACGAGGGCGGCTCTTGCCGCGCGCGGCGATCTGGCTAGATTAAAATCTGGAGAGACGGTTCCTCTGCTGTCCACTCGTCTGATGGAGGCTTCGGGCATAGGCTTTAGCGAACTTGTAAATTCCTTTGGCGACTATGGCGATTATCTTTTTCTTTTGATGTTGATGCTTCCGGAGGAGGCGAGGATGGTCAGGCTGATGGATATAATGCAGCTGAATATCGCGCTGGGGAAAGGGGAATCATTTTCCTTCCGGGACTATTGCTATGGCTTTAAATTGCAGGTGCAATTTGAAAAGGTGGTTCATCTGTCGGAGAGCTTCGGATTGGACAGGCGATATGGATATTTTGAGCAGAAACATATCTACAGATGAGTCTAGGCGCGGTTCTCTAATTGTCGATGCGGCCTGCTTTATGCCGATTTTCTTGATCGCGATGATTATGCTGATTTTTATTGCGACACAGGCTGGCGTAGAGGATACCGTGGTGGCGGCCGGTCGCAGGGGGGCTTCAGCATCCGCATTGGTCGATTCCGTGCTTGAGGAAAATTCCTCCGCAAGCTCTGCAGTCTCCTTTGCTGCGGGATGTTATTTGAGTCTCGGCGATGAGTGGGAGGAAGGCCCTACCGTTCTCCTGACAGGTTTTCAAAGCGAGCGCTCCGAGAGGCTCTCGCCGGGGCTCTATATAGACGGAATCTGCGAGGCAAAACTGCATGTGCTAAGAAGGGCGGGCTTTGGAGGCCTCTTTTCGCGCTTGATAAATTCGAGGCGCAGGATTGTATTTCGCCCATGGAGGGGCGAGTCGGCACGACTATGTGCGTGTGATTCGGATAGAGTGTATGTCTTTCCCAAGAGCGGAGAACGCTACCATGTAGATGGATGTAGGATTTTGCGCGAGGGGAGCGTTCAACTGGTTCTGAATGCGGAGCTCAGAAAAAAGTTCTCTGGATGCAAACTCTGCGATGCCGCTATTCTACCCGACGGAGCTTTTGTGTATATGTTTTCACAGAGCTCAAAGACTTTTCATAAGAAGAATTGTTCTTGCATCACGAAGTATTTTGTGAGCATGCCCAAAAGCGAGGCGATAGAGAGCGGTTACACGCCCTGCATGATATGCTCTGGAGGCGATTGATGCCCGGTTTTTTGCTTGAAATATGGATATCCGGAAGATGTCCGCTACTGTGCACGGCACGAAGATTGGGCGCGCGAGCGGGGGAAGGCGGGCCACAGATACTTGTAATCAGAGAAGGGCTAATGAACCTCCCTCTCTACCTTTCAGAGCGCAGGGCGGGCGTGAACGCCGGAATTGCAGAGCTTCTGAAGCTTCTGCGTCTCTTTGTAAGTTCTTGCATCCTCGCCGAGGATTGGCTAATAGAGGATAAATTCATTTCGCTTGAAGGAGAGGATATTCTCTTCGACCCGAGCGGCCCTTCACCGAAGCTTGTTTTGAGGGATTCGGCTGCGGAAGGGCGCTTCGTGCCGAGATTTGCGCAGCTGTGTTCGGAGCTTCCCGCAAATGCGGATTTGATAGCGGAGAAATTGATACAAGCGGACGCTGAGGCACTTATGGATAAGAGGGCGCTTTTGAGTTTTCTGGCTGCATGGGAGTACGAGATTTCGGCCTGCCTGCGCCATTGAAAAAGGGCCCGAATATTCGAGCCCCCAGGGTTGTCGCAATTGGATCCTTTAGAATTTATTCAGCATGATTCGCGTTTCTTGCGGATCTTCTTTCCGCCTTGCGCTTATCTCTGCATTCCTTGCATCTCTTGGGTTCGTTGTCGAAACCTTTTTCCTTGTAGAACTCCTGCTCGCCTGCGGTGAACACGAATTCCTGTCCACAGTCCTGACAAATTAATGTCTTGTCTTCCATGTTTTTTCTCCTTAATATGAGTGGGATAGGATTTATGGAATAATATTATCCCCGATTTGTGAATTTGTAAATAACTTTTGCAAATTAAACTGATAAAGTATTCAAAATTTTTCAGTTTGCGCTTAAAGTGCCTGTTAAATCGCTAAGATTTCATTGGTTTTTGACTGCCGCGCGGAATTTTTTCAGCTCTTCCTACAATCTTTTCCACTGGCGATGAACCTCCTTTTCAGAGAGCTTAAATGGTATAATAATAACAAAGACCTTTCATGGAAGTGATAGATGTAGACATATGAGTATAAAGGATTTCTTAATTTCGATAGATATGCATTCGGAGCAGACAGAGATGGAGCAGCTGGTAAAGCGCTTTATGGACGAGATGTCCGCCGGCTTAATGGGTGAGCCGTCCTCTCTGCTTAT
>JAAZLU010000112.1 GCA_012799165.1 Clostridiales bacterium | reverse complement strand
GGCGGCGGCGGGGATGCGCTTGTCTATCCGCAGGCGGATAGACAAGCGCGCGCCCTCGCGGAACTCACGATACATAAGCAGCGCCGCCTTATATGCCAAATTATCCGGACCCGCAGGCAGATCATCCCTACCCGGGTCCAGAAAGATTTCAAGTCCATCGGCGCCGCTGCCCCTTTCAGTACAGCAGATCTCGACTTTATCGTGCAGATCGATAGTCTGCATCACCGACTCGATCTCGTGATATCCATCGGGCCTCTTGCCGAGCACGTTGAGTATTAAATTGACCTTCGCATGCGCCTGCACTTCGATACATTTCATGCGATAATTATATACCAACAAGCATTCGCTGCGCAAAATTTAAGTGCAGGCCCATGCCTGCAAGCATGGTGTGTCAGAATTTACCAAAATGCCCGCATTTCACCGACATTTCATCATAAAAACCTCAAAATGACTGTACTTCACCGACACTTTGTGATATATTTTTTAAGTAGAAAGACAGATTATTGAAAGAGGAGAGGACTTATGAAGAAAATTCTTATCACCGGCGCTATGGGACAGATTGGCAGCGAGCTCACCGTCTTCATGCGAGAGCGCTACGGCAGGGATGCGGTAATAGCATCGGGAAGAAGAGATCCGGGGGACGATCATCCCGTAAAGGACGGCCCATATGAATTGGTCGATTGTATGGATCGGGGCAGGGTAGCCGAAGTAGTTAAAAAGCATAATATCGATACGATAATTCACCTGGCTGCCGTCCTGTCGGCCGTCGGCGAAAAGGATCCCCTCGCAGCTTGGAATCTCAATATGGGCACGCTTCTCAATACTCTGGAAGTGGCCAGGGAGTATTCCTGCAAATACTTCACACCCAGCTCCATAGGTGCATTCGGGCCGGGTTCTCCTCAGGATAATACGCCCCAAGATACCATTCAAAGGCCCAGGACCATTTACGGCGTAAGCAAGGTTGCGGGAGAACTTCTCTGCGATTATTATTACGCAAAATTCGGACTGGATACCAGAGGCGTCAGGTTTCCGGGCCTCATCTCTTATGTAACGCCTCCCGGTGGCGGAACCACGGACTATGCGGTGGATATTTATTACGGTGCAATCAAAAACAAATCCTACACTTCATTCATAAAGGAAGGCACCTACATGGACATGATGTACATGCCCGACGCTTTAAAAGCGGTATGCGATCTCATGGAGGCCGATCCCGCAAAGCTTAAGCATCGCAACGCTTTCAATGTAACCGCGATGTCATTTGAGCCGAGCATGATTGCAGCTGAAATTAAAAAGCATATCCCCGAATTTAAAATGGATTACGATGTCGATCCCGTAAGGCAGGCGATCGCCGAGTCCTGGCCCAATTATATGGACCCCTCTTGTGCTGTAGAGGAATGGGGCTTCAAGGCGGCATACGACCTGCCCAAGATGACCGTGGATATGCTCGCCAAGCTGAAAGAGAAGTTGAAGTAGCGCAGGAGCCGTTAAAACGAGCTTATAGAAAAAAGCACTTGCAAAGCGGAATCAAAGGCGATAGCTGAAATACTAGATGCGATTACAGCTTGATAGAATATAAAAGTTAGAGATGCCGCAGGGCAAAAGGAGATTAGATATGTCAAAACTTTGGAACAGAATAAACGATGAATTGAAAACGAGGCACGATTCGAAGACCTATAATCACATTAAGGTTTTGGAATCGCCTCAGGGTGCGCAGATCGAGGTCGGGGGCAGGAAGTTCATAAATATGTGTTCCAACAACTACCTCGGCTTTGCCAACAACAGGGCTGCCGTCGCCGCGGCCAAGGATGCCCTGGATGAATACGGAGTAGGAAGCGGCGCTGTGCGGAGCATCTCCGGTACTCAAAAATGCCACATAGATTTCGAGAGGAAGCTGGCAGAGTTCAAAGGCGTGGAAGATGTAATACTGGTACAGTCAGGCTTTCAGGCGAATACCGCCCTCATACCCACCATCACGACGGCTGACGACGCCATCATAAGCGATGAACTCAACCACGCATCCATTATAGATGGCGTGAGGCTCGCAAGGGCAAAAAAGTATGTCTATAAGCATGCGGACATGGAGGATCTGAAGGTTCAAATAGAGAAAGCGAAATCCGAAGTGAGCGGCATAGTGCTCATCATCACGGACGGGGTCTTTTCCATGGACGGCGATATAGCTCCTCTGGACAAGATAGTTGAACTCAAAGAGCAGTACGAAGATGTCTATCTCGCAGTCGACGACGCCCACGGCGAAGGTGTCTTCGGAAGCCACGGAAGAGGTCTCGTCAACCATTTCGGCCTCGATGGGAGAGTGGAATTCGAGATCGGCACACTGTCCAAGGCTTTCGGTATCGCGGGTGGATTCATAGGCGGCAAAAAGGAACTCATAGACTATCTTAAGCAAAAGGCGCGACCTTTCCTCTTCTCGACGGGTCTGGACAGCGCCATGTGCGGAGCGGGTATCTGCATAGTGGACGAGATGACGAGGAGCGACGAGAGGGTCAAGAAGCTCTGGGAGAATGCGAAGTATCTGCAGTCCGGCCTTAAAGCTCTGGGCTTCGATACCTGGAAGACAGTATCGCCCATAACGCCTGTGATAGTCGGCGAAGAAGCTAAGGCTACGGCACTCACGAAGGCGCTCTTCGACGAAGGCGTGCTCGTAAGCCCCATAATGTTTCCGACGGTTGCAAAGGGTCTGGCTCGCATAAGGCTTATGCCTTCCGCTGCGCACTCAAAGGACGACCTCGACGAAGCCATCGCAAAGATAAAGAAATGCGCGGAGCAGCTTGAAATAATCTAAGCTCCGAATATCTTCTCCTTTAGCCTAAGCCCCGTCGGCGTGGTGGCAAGGCCCCCTTTGGCGGTCTCCTTAAAGTCCGGGTTCATATGATCCCCCACGGATTTCATAACCTGAATGCATTCGTCCGCAGGAATATGCAACTCCACTCCGGCCAGGGCCATCGTGGCCGAGCATATAGCTATGGAGACTCCCGCAGCGTTTCTCTTTATGCAGGGAATTTCGACCAGGCCCGCCACGGGATCGCAGATAAGACCCATCTGGTTTATTAAAGCCATGCCCAAAGCGTCCGCGCAGGCCTTGGGCGATCCGCCCTGAAGCTCGACCAGAGCCGCTGCCGCCATTCCCGAGGCACTGCCGCACTCAGCCTGGCAACCCCCCTCGGCACCGGATATGGAAGCTTTGTTAGCGATAATCATCCCGAAGGCTCCCGCCGTAAAGAGAGACATCACTACATCTCTTTTAGGGAACTTCTTATCTTCATAGAGGCTTACCAGAGCTCCCGGAATTATGCCGCAGCTGCCTGCGGTGGGGGAAGCTACTATCTTACCCATGGCCGCATTGCAGTTGGCTGTGGCCATACCGCGAGCTATTGCTCGGGTAAAGAATTCTCCCGCAAGTCCGCCTTCCTTCCGATCGGCATATGCCATGACTTTAGCTCCCTCGCCGCCCGTAAGGCCGGAGGTGGACCTCAAATCCGGATTCAGACCGCTTCGGGTCGAGGCAATCATGGTGTCGAAACTATCTTCCATTTGATTATAGAGGGCTTCCTCCGAAAGGCCCATCTGCTTTGCCTGGTCGGCGAGAACCAGCGCGCTGATCTTAAGCTGACGCGCCTCTGCGAGCTCGACCAAATCTTGTACAGAATCGTAACGAATCATAGCATTCTCCTTAAACGGGTTTTATCAAAATAACCGATTGGACATTCTCGATATTCTCCAAGCTTGTGCCCAGCTCCTCCTTGGGGATATTGTCCAAGGCTATCGTCATCAGGGCTGTCCCGCCTCTCTGGTCGCGGCTCAGGGTAAAGTTGCATATATTGTTGTCCGGGTCGAAGTCGCTGATATGGTTTGTAACATCGGCGATAACCCCGGGCGTATCGCTGTGGATAATCAACAATGTAGGGCTGTCGGCTGCTATATCCAGTTTAAGCCCGTTAATCTCGTGAATCCTTATATTGCCTCCTCCGACGCTCGCTCCCATCACCCGGCCTTTAAGTCCGTTTTCGCATTCGAAACTTATGCGAGCGGTATTGGGGTGAGCATCCGGAATCTGTGTTGGCACAAAACTGTAGTTCAGGCCCATTTCTTCCGCAATTTTAAGACTGTTACGGATGGCTTCATCGTCGCTTTTAAAGCCCAGAATGCCGGCGATTAGAGCCCTGTCCGTTCCGTGACCCTTGTAGGTGGTTCCGAATGAGCCCGAGAGTTCAATTTTAACCCGCAGGGGTTTGGCTCCGAGCATCATTTCGTAAGCGACATTTCCCAGGCGCACCGCACCCGCCGTGTGAGAGCTAGATGGCCCTATCATCTCGGGGCCGATGATATTAAAAATGTTCATCTGAATTCGCTCCTATCCGCATGCGCATCAAAGATATCGCATACGCTCTAATCTTACATGCTCAGGGGCAATATCGAAAGCCTTTTTGTAAACAAAATTTCTTAAAAGGGTGGCTCATTGCGAAAACTTGTATTATGAAGCCGGCCCGGGAGCTTCAGCCTCTAAGATGCAGATATGTCATAAACATGTCATACTAAAGCTCGATTGCTGTGGTAAAATAATAATGGAGTAGTTTTCGATCGAAGCGATTGAAGATATCGAGTATTTTCCGCTCGAGCGGAAAACGCTTTCAAAAGGGATAATAACCAAGGGGATAAAAATATGAAAGACGTATTGCTTAAAATAACGGGTAAGATGGTAACGCACGACGAGGGCGAGGAGAGGCACGAGGAGCTGATTGAGTTTATAACCTCGGGTCAGCTCTACAATCGCGGCAACTCCACCTTCATCAAATACGAAGAGACCGAACTTTCCGGAACCGAAGGATGCACGACTTCGCTCGTAATTTCCAAGGACAAGGTCCGGATGCGCCGCTTTGGCGATCCTCTGCGCACGGATACCGTCATGGAGTTTCGCAAGGGCAAGCGCTATACGGGGATGTACGAGACGCCTTTTGGGCCTATAAATATGGAACTTCTAACCAACGACGTAACGGAGCTCGAGGATGCGGGCGACGGCAAGCAGAAGCTCTACATCGATTACAATATCAGCCTTCGCGGTCTTACGGAATCCCGCAACAGGCTGGAGTTGGAAATAACTCACAAAAATTAGAGGAAAATATGAGAAACAGAGACAAGTCAAGGGCGGCTGCGAGAGTGCTTGCGATTATTTTGGTCGCCTCCATGCTTTTGGCGGGCGCAGGCTATATGCTTTCGGCCTTGGGAATCTTTTTTTAATCTCTCCGTATTCGTGCAAGGGAGATGGCTTGCTGATGGCCCTGGACTACCGGAATGCGCTGAATGGAAAGTATCCGGGGGCAGGAAACAATAAAAGGAGCGTGTTATGTTCGAAGAAATAAAAACTCAGGCGGCTAAAGCCGCAGCAGAAATAATTAGGGAAGCTAAGCTCGAGAATGGAGACATACTCGTCATAGGTTGCTCCACCAGCGAGGTTATGGGAAGTCGCATCGGGACCGATTCAAACGAGGAGGCCGCAAGAGCGATGTTCGAGGCGATTTGGAGCGAGGCGAAGAAGGCCGGCGTATGGCT